>JADCGM010000068.1 GCA_020249025.1 Alphaproteobacteria bacterium | reverse complement strand
TCGGGCTCGCTGTCTTCGGCGCATGCGTCGCTGTCCAACGATTGCGGCGCCTGCCACCAGAAGGCGTTCGAATCGGTCACCGATGCGACCTGCAAGTCCTGCCATGCAAAGATCCCCGATCATGCGCAGATGGACCGGCTTCGGCTCGCCATGTTCGAGCCCGGGCTCGGCGGCGCGGCGAACCGGCAGCTCGCACACAGCTTCAACCTGCCGGAAGGGCGCTGCGCCTCCTGCCACAAGGAGCATGAAGGGCCGAAGGGGCTGGCGACAACCAATGCGGCGCAGTGCGTCGAGTGCCACACCGATCTCACCGCCAAGCTGCCCGACACCAAGCTCGGCAATGCCGGCGACTTCACCGACGAGCATCCGCAGCTCCGCCCCGCCATCGTCGCGACGCCGGCCTTCGGCCAGCCCAAGCTCGTACGGGTGTCGATGGATGCGCGGCCGCGCGAGAACAGCGGCCTGAAGTTCCCGCACGACATCCACCTGTCCAAGACCAACGGCGTCGCGCGGATGGCGATGGAGCTGGCGCAATACAACGGCAAGGCGCTCGACTGCGCCTCCTGCCACCGTCCGTCGGCCGGCGCGGTGCGCTTCCAGGCCATCGAGATGGAGCGCGATTGCGGCGCCTGCCACAGCCTGGCCTTCGACCGCAGCGGCGGGACGATCCGGACGCTGCGCCACGGCGAGCCCCAGCAGGTCGTCGCCGAGCTGCGCGATTTCTATCGCCTCGGCGGCGCGGGCGAGGCGCCGGAGCGTCAGCGGCCCGGCATGGCCATCCAGTCGGTCGTCCGCAGTGGCGCGCGGCCGATCGCCGGCCTCTCGGTCGACGCCCGTATCCGCTCGGTCTTCGAGCCCGGCGGCGCCTGCTACGACTGCCACACCGTGATCGCGCCGAAGGCGGCCGGGTCTCTCGACTTCCGGATCGCGCCGGTGAGCCTGCCCGATCGCTATCTGTGGAACGGCTGGTTCAGCCATGCCGATCACGACACCGCCGACATGCCCTGCGCCTCGTGCCACAAGGCGAACACGTCGAAGGTATCGGCCGATCTGCTGCTGCCCGACCTCAAGCGCTGCCGCGACTGCCATGTCAGCCCGGCGCATGCCGCCAAGGACAAGACCGTGTCCGACTGCGCGGCCTGCCATGTTTATCACGAGGGTTCGCCCCTGCCCTCGCAGATCCGCGGCGCCAAGACGGCGCAATCGGACCAGAAACGAAAATCAGGGTGACCGGCCTGCAACCGGAGTTGCGTTTCCGCCGTAGCTGCATCGCTACGGCGTTGTTCCGTTCCTCCGGGTCGAAAGGGTCGTTCCCCGCATGCTGATTGCGCAGCTGACCGACATTCACCTGGGGTTCCATCCCGACGACCCGTCCGAGTTCAATCGCCAGCGCCTCGATGCGACCGTCGATGCGCTGCTCGCGATGGAGCGGCAGCCCGACCTCGTGCTCGGGACCGGCGACTTGACGGACCACGCCACGCCCCTCTCCTATTCGCAGCTGCGCGAGGCGCTGGGCCGCCTCCCCTGTCCGGTTCATCTGATCCCGGGCAATCACGATCTGCGCGCGCCGCTGCTCGAGGCCTTCCCGAGCACGCCCACGGCTGACGGCTTCATCCAATATTCGATCGAGGACGCGGGGAGCCTGCGCATCCTGATGCTCGACACCCTTGAGGACGGGCGGCACGGCGGCGGCTATTGCGAGACGCGCGCGGCCTGGCTGGAGGCGCGGTTGTCCGAACAACCCGACAGACCGACACTGCTCGTTGCTCACCATCCGCCGATCCAGACCGGGATCGGCTGGATGACTCCGGGCGACTCCGAACCGTGGATCGAGCGGATCACGGGCGTCGTGTCGCGCCATCGCAATGTCGTGCGGCTGATCGCCGGCCACATCCATCGCAGCATCACGACGGCCTGGGCCGGCACCGCCGTGACGGTCGTGCCGTCGACTGCCCCGCAGGTGGCGCTCGATCTGCGCGAGATCGGACGGACCCCCGACCAGCGCCACATGATCGTGGCCGAGCGCCCGGCGTTCGGCTTGCACCTGTGGAACGGCCGCGATCTGATCAGCCACCTCGGTTTCGGCGGCCCTGTGCAGGTGCTGGCGCGCTACAACGAGGGCATGCAGCCGCTCGTCGAGCATCTTCTCGACGAACGCCTCTAGGCGCCCGGGCGGCCCTCGAAGCGGGCGCGCATCAGCTCGCTGAGGCGCACCTTCATCCGCACGCGGACCCCGTCGTCCTCCCGGTCGAGCACATGGCCATGCTCGTAGAGCCAGGCGATCCGCGCGCCTTCTTCGACTCCGAGGTCGATGTCGAGGATGCGCGCGGCCTTCTGCAGCGTTTCGGCGACCCGCTGGCGGAGCGCATCGACGCCTTCCCCGCTGAACGCCGAGATGGCGACGGCGTCGGACCGGCTCGCGGCCTGACCGAGCAGCGCATCGCGCTCTGGCGCGTCCAGCAGGTCGATCTTGTTCCAGGCCTCCAGGATCGGCGCGGCGTCGGGGCTGTCGACGACACCAAGATCGCGCAGAACGCCTTGAACATCCGCCTGCTGTGCCTCGGTGTCGGGGTGCGCCAGATCGCGGACGTGCACGATGACATCGGCCTCCAGCACCTCTTCGAGCGTGGCGCGGAAGGCGGCGACCAGCTGGGTTGGCAGTTCGGAGATGAAGCCGACCGTGTCCGACAGGATCACCTTGTCGAAACCGGGCAGCCGTATCGCTCGCATCGTCGGATCGAGGGTGGCGAACAGCAGGTCGGCGGCCATGACGTCGGCGCCGGTCAGACGGTTGAACAGCGTCGACTTGCCAGCGTTGGTGTAGCCGACGAGCGCCACGACCGGATAGGGCGCGCGCTGGCGGCGGGCGCGGT
>JADCGM010000067.1 GCA_020249025.1 Alphaproteobacteria bacterium | reverse complement strand
TACGGCCATTACAGCCTCGCTGCCGAGAGCATGTACGACCACCCGTTCCAGTGGGGCTCGAAGCGCACCGGGCCCGATCTCGCGCGCGTCGGCAACCGCTATTCGGACGAATGGCACGTCCAGCACATGAAGGATCCGCGCTCGGTCGTGCCGGAGTCGATCATGCCGAGCTACGCCTTCCTCGCCGAAAAGGAGCTGAAGACGTACCGGGTCGAGGCCGACCTGACGGCCAACCGCACCGTCGGGGTCCCCTACACCGATGCGCAGATCCAGAATGCGCTCGCCGACCTCAGGACTCAGGCCGATCCGAACGCCGACTCCGAAGCCTTCCTGCAGCGCTATCCGAAGGCGCAGGTCCGCGACTTCGACGGCAATCCGGCCAAGCTCACCGAGATGGATGCGCTCGTCGCCTACCTGCAGATGCTGGGGACGCTGGTCGACTTCTCGACCTACGTCCAGGCCGGCGAGAACGAGCGCTAGGGGATCCACGATGACGACCTACGACACGTTCCGCCACTTCGCCGACAGCTGGGGCCTGCTGGCGCTGGTTGTCATGTTCATCGCCGCCGTCGGCTGGGCGTTCCGCCCGGGCTCTTCGGCGATCCATGACGAGCTGAGCCGTCTTCCCCTGCGTGACGAGGACTGAGCCATGACTGAGAAATTCGACGATACGGCCGGCCTCCCGACCACCGGCCATGAGTGGGACGGCATCCGCGAGTACGACAAGCCGATGCCGCGCTGGTGGGTGATCACCTTCATCGTCACCGTCATCTGGGCGATCGGCTACACGGTCGTTTATCCGGCCTGGCCGACGCTGACCGGGTTCACCAAAGGCACGTCCGAATGGTCGAGCCGGCGCGATCTGTCGGCGGAATTGAAGTCGGTGGCGCTGGAGCGCGCGCCGATCCTCGCCAGGATCGAGGCGCTGCCGGTCGACGAGATCGTCAAGGACCCGCAGCTCACGCGCTTCGCGGTCGAGGGCGGGCGCTCGGCGTTCAAGGTCTATTGCGCGCAGTGCCACGGCTCGGGCGCGGCCGGGACGATCGGCTATCCCAACCTCAATGATGACGACTGGCTGTGGGGCGGCAAGCTTGCCGACGTGCACCAGACCATCAACCACGGCGTCCGCTACGCCGAGGACGGCGAGGCGCGGATGTCGCAGATGCCGGCGTTCGGCAAGGACGGCATTCTGACCCCGCCGCAGATCGCGCAGGTCGTATCCTACGTCCGTACGCTTGCGGGGCAGGACAAGCCGGGGCGCGCCAGCGCGCTCGGGGCCAAGGTCTTCGCCGAGAACTGCGCCAGCTGCCACGGCGACGACGGCAAGGGGAACCGCGCGTTCGGCGCCCCGAACCTCACCGATGCGATCTGGCTCTATGGCGACGACCGCGCCGCCCAGACCGCAACGGTTGCCAACGCCCGCTACGGTGTCATGCCGGCCTGGGGCCAGCGGCTGGATGCGGTGACGGTCAAGCAGCTCGCCGTCTACGTCCACAGCCTCGGCGGCGGGGAATAGGCTGGGTCCGGGGGCCGGCGCGCGTCCTGACGGCGCGCGGCCGGCCCCGGCCTCACCTCGCCCTTACCCTCTCCATCAAGGAGAGAGAGACCCAAGCGGTGGGGCGAGGCTGGCGGCGTTCGAACCTGGCCCAAACGCTGCCGTCTCCCTCTCCCTGATGGAGAAGGTGAGAGTGAGGTGAGGATCGGGCGACCCGCGACGCCTCCGGCCCCCCCTCGCTGATTGTCCCAGATCAAAGCCGCACTCCCATTACGGGATTAGACCGGTCCCATGTCGACTCTCGAACATCCTACCGCGCCGCCCCGGATCCGGCTCTTCGCCGCCCGCAAGAAGGTCTATCCGTCCGCCGTCTCGGGCGGCTTCCGGCGTTTCAAATGGGCGATGCTGATCGTCACGCTCGGGATCTACTACATCCTGCCGTGGCTGCGCTGGGACCGCGGTCCCTTTGCGCCCGACCAGCTGGCGCTGCTCGATCTCGCGCACCGGCGCTTCTACCTTGGCCCGATCGAGATCTGGCCACATGAATTCTACTATGTCGGCGGGATGCTGATGATGGCGGGCGTCGGCCTGTTCCTCGTCACCTCGACCGTCGGGCGCGCCTGGTGCGGCTATGCCTGCCCGCAGACGGTGTGGACCGATCTGTTCATGTGGACCGAGCGGCTGATCGAGGGCGACCGCAACGCCCGCATGAAGGCCGACGCCGGCCCGTGGACCGCTGGCAAGATCACCCGCCGCGCCGCCGTTCACCTGAGCTGGCTGCTCATCGCGATGGCGACGGGCGGGGCCTGGGTCTTCTACTTCGCCGATGCGCCGACGCTGGCGCGCGAGCTCTTCACCGGCGAAGCGCCGCGGGTCGCCTACGCCTCGGTCGGGGTGCTGACGGCGACGACCTATGTCTTCGCCGGTTGGATGCGCGAGCAGGTCTGCGTCTACATGTGCCCGTGGCCGCGCATCCAGTCGGCGATGCTCGACGAGAATTCGCTGATCGTCACCTACAAGGCGTGGCGGGGCGAGCCGCGCGGCAAGGGCGTCAAGAAGGCCGAACTGGCCGATCTGAAGCTCGGCGACTGCGTCGACTGCTACCAGTGCGTCGCGGTCTGCCCGACCGGCATCGACATCCGCAACGGCCCGCAGCTCGAATGCATCACCTGCGCGCTGTGCATCGACGCCTGCAACAATGTGATGGAGAAACTCGGCCGCCCGGCGGGGCTCATCGACTATTCGACCGTCAAGCGCGACCGCGCCGAGGCCGCGAAGCAGCCGGTGAAGCCCAAGTGGCGCGAGATCGTGCGGCCGCGCTCCATCGTCTACTTCACCGTCTGGGCGCTGATCGGCCTCG
>JADCGM010000066.1 GCA_020249025.1 Alphaproteobacteria bacterium | reverse complement strand
GTCGCCCTCCCCCCGGCGGGGGGGGCTTTGTTGCGCCAAATCAATGCGCTTGCGGCCGCGTCGCTGCACCTTCTCCCGGTCGTCATCGATGGAGGGTTTCATGCGCAACGAAGGTGCGCTCGACCGCGGGTTGCGGGTCGGGCTTGGACTGGGGCTCATCGCGCTGGTGTTCGCCGGGCCGCAGACGCCGTGGGGGTGGGTCGGGCTGGTGCCGCTGCTCACCGGGGCGGTCGGGGTCTGCCCGCTCTACACGCTGCTTGGCGTCAACACCTGCGCGCGGGGCTGACGGCGATGAACAAGGACTGGCCGGAGATGGCGGGCGAGCTGTCGCGCGCCATCAAGGAGGTGCGGCTCGGCGCGCCGGAGACGATGAAGGCGTTCGGCGCAATGGCGCAGGCGGCCACCGCGGCCGGGGCGCTCGATACGAAGACGAAGGAGCTGATCGCGCTCGCCATCGCGGTCGCCATCCGCTGCGACGGCTGCATCGCCTTCCACGCGCAGGCCGCGGTCAAGCAGGGGGCGACGCGGGACGAGGTGATGGAGACGATGGGGATGGCGCTCTACATGGGGGCGGGGCCGAGCCTGATGTACGCCGCGCAGGCGGTGGAGGCGTTTGATCAGTTCGCCGCGGCTTGAGTAGAGGGCGGGGCGGGGCGGCGTTTCGGGCGTTTTGTTCTGCGGCCCCGCTCCCCGCTCGCCGCAGGCGAGTCGCCCTCCCCCCGGCGAGGGGAGGGGGCGGCGGGGGGAGGGGGTGGCGGGGCGGACAGGCGTGTTGCGCGGCGGGCGGTAATCCGCTAATGGCCCGCGCTTCCGTCGTCCGTCGAGGAGGGCGGGAGCCATGCGGGAGGGGGTTTTCGGGCCCCCGCTTGGACCGCTCAACTTGAAACAGAGTGACACATCATGGCCAAGAAGATCACGGGCTACATCAAGCTCCAGGTTCCGGCCGGCAAGGCCAACCCCTCGCCGCCGATCGGCCCCGCGCTCGGTCAGCGCGGCGTCAACATCATGGAATTCTGCAAGGCGTTCAACGCGAAGACGCAGGAGATGGAGAACGGGATGCCGATCCCGACCGTCATCACCGTCTATGCGGACCGCAGCTTCTCCTTCGAGACCAAGTCGCCGCCGGCGTCCTACTTCCTGAAGAAGGCCGCCAAGCTCACGTCGGGCTCCAAGGAGCCGGGCAAGGGCGCCGCGGTCGGCCGCGTCACCAAGAGCCAGATCCGCGAGATCGCCGAGGCCAAGATGAAGGACCTCAACGCGAACGACGTCGAGATGGCGATGCGCACCATCGAGGGCTCGGCCCGGTCGATGGGCCTTGAAGTGGTGGAGGGCTGAACATGGCCAAGCTCACGAAGAAGCAGAAGGCGCAGGCCGCGTCGGTCGACAGCCTCCGCCTGTACGCGGTCGACGAGGCGATCGCGATCGTCAAGGCGAACGCCACCGCGAAGTTCGACGAGACCGTCGAGGTCGCGATCAACCTCAACGTCGATCCGCGCCACGCCGACCAGATGGTCCGCGGCGTCGTGACCCTGCCCAAGGGCACCGGCAAGACGGTTCGCGTGGCGGTGTTCGCGCGCGGCGCCAAGGCCGACGAGGCCAAGGCCGCGGGCGCCGACATCGTCGGTGCGGAGGATCTGCTCGAGATCGTCCAGGGCGGCACGGTCGACTTCGACCGCTGCATCGCGACCCCGGACATGATGGGTCTCGTCGGCCGCCTCGGCAAGGTGCTGGGTCCCAAGGGCCTGATGCCGAACCCGAAGCTCGGCACGGTGACCATGGACGTCAAGGCGGCCGTCGAGGCGGCCAAGGGCGGCCAGGTCGAGTTCCGCGTCGAGAAGGCCGGCATCATCCACTCGGGCATCGGCAAGGCGAGCTTCGCCGCCGAGGACCTGAAGGCCAATTTCGACGCCTTCCTCGACGCCATCGTCAAGGCCAAGCCGTCGGGCGCCAAGGGCAAGTATCTCGAGAAGATCGCGGTCTCCTCGACGATGGGCCGCGGCGTGAAGATCGACCTCGCGAGCGCCGCCACGCAGGCGTAAGCCGGGCGGTCATGTGAGCCGAAAGGGGGCCGGGGCGGAAACGCTTCCGGCCCTTTTTCATGGGAGCCCCTCCCGCGGTGGCGCGCCATTGACCTTGGCGCAGCTTCCGCTATAGGGGCGCACCTCCCGGCTTCGGTCGGGAACCGTCCGAGATTGCCGGCGCGCCCCTGACGGGCGCTTAATCCGCCAGCCAGCATGAGACGGGGATGAGTTTTTCCGGGTCCGCCGTGCGATGGCAGTCCGGGTCATGAGCCGCCCCATGCGCCATCAGGCGTCAAGGGCCGCGATGACGACGATCCCTCGGACGAATTGAACCGCTGGCCGAAAGGCCGACACGCGTGACGCGTGCCGGCCGTGCGGCTCAGCTAGTGGGAGTAGAGCATGGATCGAGCTGAGAAAGAGGCTCTGGTCGCACGGCTCGCGCAGGTCTTCACCGAGACCTCGGTCGTCGTCGTCACGCGCAATCACGGTCTGACCGTGGCGCAGGTCAACGACCTCCGGAACAAGATGCGCGCCGCCGGGGCCAGCTACAAGGTGGCCAAGAACCGCCTCGCCCGCATCGCGCTCGACGGCACCGACTACGGTCCGATCAGCGAGATGCTGACCGGTCCGACCGCCCTGTCCACCTCGGCCGATCCGGTCGCGGCGGCGAAGGCGGCCGTGGACTTTGCCAAGACGACCGACAAGTTCGAGATCGTCGGCGGCGCCATGGGGTCGCATGTCCTCGACGCAAACGGGGTGAAGGCGCTCGCCGAGCTGCCGTCGCTCGACGAACTGCGCGCCAAGATCCTGGGGCTCATCAACGCCCCGGCGACGAAGCTCGCGCAGCTCGCCAACGCGCCGGCGTCGAAGCTGGCCCGCGTGTTCGCCGCGTACGGCGACAAGCAGGCCGCCTGAGACCACCGCATTTCATTGACCCGAGATTGGGCCGCACTGGCCCGCACAGACAAGACTGGAGAATAGAATGGCTGACCTTCAGAAGATCGTCGACGACCTGTCGGCTCTGACCGTCCTCGAGGCTGCTGAGCTCTCGAAGATGCTCGAAGAGAAGTGGGGCGTCTCGGCGGCCGCCGCGGTTGCGGTTGCGGCTGCTCCGGGTGCTGGTGGCGGCGCGGCCGCTCCGGCTGCCGAAGAGAAGACTGAGTTCGACGTCATCCTGACCGGCGACGGCGGCAAGAAGATCAACGTCATCAAGGAGGTCCGCGCGATCACCGGTCTCGGCCTGACCGAGGCGAAGACTCTGGTCGAGTCGGCCCCGAAGGCCATCAAGGAGGGCGTCTCGAAGGCCGACGCCGAGAAGTTCAAGAAGCAGCTCGAGGAAGCCGGCGCGACCGTCGAGGTCAAGTGACCGATGCGCCCATAAGGGCGCACGTGTCATCCCCGCGCAGGCGGGGATCCAGCTTCAAAAAAGCCAAGGGAAGGGCGGTCCTCACGGGCCGCCCTTTCTCGTTGGCGGCCCGGCCCCATTAACCCCCTCGACATCCCCCCGCCGCGCCCCTATATGCGCCCTATTGCAGCGGCCATCGTGGATGTGCCGCCGCTCCGCCTTGGCCTTTCGGGATACGGTCCGCGTCGCGCACGGATCGCACGGATAGGGGGCCTCGAGGCGGTCACAGGACGCTGAAGCTGTGGTTCTCCACTCCCGGAGAGCCGCAGCTTTCGTCGTCTTGGCGCACCCGAATTGCAGTGACGTAACCAGCGAGGGCGCAGATTCCCATGGCAACCCAGGCGATGTCGTTCGTCGGCAAGAAGCGCATCCGCAAGATGTTCGGGCACATTCCCGAGGTCGTGCAGATGCCCAACCTCATCGAGGTCCAGCGCGAAAGCTACGAGCAGTTCCTGCGCTCCGATCCGGCGACGGGCTATGTCTCGGGCATCGAGAAGACGCTGCGCGGCGTGTTCCCGATCCGCGACTTCGCCGGCACCGCCGAGCTCGACTTCGTGCATTACGAGCTCGAGGAGCCGAAGTTCGAGATCGACGAGTGCCGCCAGCGCGGCATCACCTACGCCGCCCCGATGCGCGTCACGCTCCGGCTCATCGTGTTCGAGGTCGATCCCGATACCGAGGCCCGGTCGGTTCTCGATATCAAGGAGCAGGACGTCTACATGGGCGACATGCCCCTGATGACGCCGAACGGCACCTTCGTCATCAACGGCACCGAGCGCGTCATCGTCTCGCAGATGCACCGCTCGCCGGGTGTGTTCTTCGATCACGACCGCGGCAAGACCCATGCGTCGGGCAAGTTCCTGTTCGCCGCGCGCGTCATCCCGTACCGCGGCTCGTGGCTCGACTTCGAGTTCGACGCCAAGGACATCGTCAACGTCCGCATCGACCGCAAGCGCAAGCTGCCGGTGACGACGCTGCTCTATGCGCTCGGCATGCACTCGGAAGAGATCCTCAACGCCTTCTACGGCCGCGTCACCTGGGCGCGCGCCAAGGACGGCTGGAAGGTGCCCTTCGTCCAGGACAACTGGCGCGGCGCCAAGCCGACGTTCGACGTCGTCAACGCCGAGAGCGGCGAGGTCGTCTTCCCGCAGGGCCAGAAGATCACGCCGCGCGCCGCGCGCAAGGCGCAGCAGGACGGGCTCAAGGAGCTGCTGATCCCGACCGAGGAGATCTTCGGCCGCTACGCCGCCTTCGATCTCATCAACGAGGCGACCGGCGAGATCTACATCGAGGCGGGCGACGAGCTGTCGCCGGCGAACCTCGAAAAGCTCGACAAGGCCGGCTACGACCATGTCGACCTGCTCGACATCGATCACGTCAACACGGGTCCGTGGATCCGCAACACGCTGATGGCCGACAAGGTCGAGGAGCGCGATCATGCGCTCGCCGAGATCTACCGCGTCATGCGCCCCGGCGAGCCGCCGACGCGCGAGACCGCGGAAGGCATGTTCTTCGGCCTGTTCTTCGATCCCGAGCGCTACGATCTCTCGGCGGTCGGCCGCGTGAAGATGAACATGCGCCTGACCCTCGACGCCGAGGACACGGTGACGACGCTGCGCAAGGAGGACATCCTCGCGGTCGTGAAGACCCTCGTCGACCTGAAGGACGGCAAGGGCGAGATCGACGACATCGACAACCTCGGCAACCGCCGCGTGCGGTCGGTCGGCGAGCTGCTGGAGAACCAGTATCGCGTCGGCCTTCTCCGCATGGAGCGTGCGGTCAAGGAGCGCATGTCGTCGGTCGACATCGACACCGTCATGCCGAACGACCTCATCAACGCGAAGCCGGCGGTCGCCGCGGTCCGCGAGTTCTTCGGCTCGTCGCAGCTGTCGCAGTTCATGGACCAGACCAACCCGCTCTCCGAAGTGACGCACAAGCGTCGCGTCTCGGCGCTCGGGCCGGGCGGCCTCACCCGCGAGCGCGCGGGCTTCGAGGTCCGCGACGTCCATCCGACGCACTATGGCCGCATCTGCCCGATCGAGACGCCGGAAGGCCCGAACATCGGTCTGATCAACAGCCTCGCGACGTTCAGCCGGGTCAACAAGTACGGGTTCATCGAGACCCCGTACCGCAAGGTCGACAACGGCAAGGTCTCGAACGAGGTCGTCTACCTGTCGGCGATGGAAGAGGCGAAGCACACGATCGCCCAGGCCAACGCCGAGGTCGACGCCAACGGCATGCTCGTCGAGGAGCTGATCTCGGCGCGCGAGGCGGGCGAGTTCCTCATCGCGCCGCGCGAGCAGATCACGCTCATGGACGTGTCGCCCAAGCAGCTCGTGTCGGTCGCCGCGTCGCTCATTCCGTTCCTCGAGAACGACGACGCCAACCGCGCGCTGATGGGTTCGAACATGCAGCGCCAGGCGGTGCCGCTGGTTCGCGCCGAGGCGCCGTTCGTCGGCACCGGCATGGAGGGCACGGTCGCGCGCGACTCGGGCGCCGCCATCGCCGCCCGCCGCACCGGCATCGTCGACCAGGTCGACGCGGCCCGCATCGTCATCCGCGCCACCGCGGACGTCGAGGCCGGCAAGTCGGGCGTCGACATCTACACGATGATGAAGTTCCAGCGTTCGAACCAGAACACCTGCATCAACCAGCGTCCGCTGGTGAAGGTGGGCGACGTCGTCCAGAAGGGCGACATCATCGCCGACGGTCCGTCGACGGAGCTGGGCGAGCTGGCGCTGGGCCG
>JADCGM010000065.1 GCA_020249025.1 Alphaproteobacteria bacterium | reverse complement strand
CGACCGCGCCGCGATCACCGCCGAGGCCGCGGATCTCCTCTTCCACCTGCTCATCCTGCTCGCCGACACCGGGGTCACGCCTGCCGAGGTCGTCGCCGAGCTCCGCCGCCGCGAAGGCACCTCGGGCCTTGCGGAAAAGGCCGCACGCAAGGACCCCGCCTGATGCCCGTCGACGCCACCCTGCCCTATGACGACAGCAACATCTTCGCGCGCATCCTGCGCGGCGAGATCCCGTCGAAGCGCGTCTACGAGGACGAGTTCGCGCTCGCCTTCCACGACATCGCCCCGCAGGCGCCACTCCACATCCTCGTGATCCCCAAGGGCCGCTATGTGTCGTGGGCGGACTTCTCGGCCACCGCCAGCGAGGCGGAGATCGCCGGCTTCGTCCGCGCCGTCGGCAAGGTCGCGGCCGACGCCGGTCTCGTCGAGAGCGGCTACCGGCTGCTCGCCAACACCGGTCTCGACAGCCATCAGGAGGTGCCGCACCTCCACGTCCACATCATGGCCGGGCGCAAGCTCGGGCCGCTGCTGGCGCGATGATCGCACTCGCGGTCCTGCTGACGCTCGTCACGCAGAACCCCGACGTGCGCCGCGACTATGAATGGTCGGCGGCGCGCCAGGTCGCGGCGCTGTTGGCGCATGAGCGCGGCCGCTATTTCTACGACGGTCCGGCCGCGCAGGTCGCCGAGGCGTTCGGCGGCCCCTATCCCTATGAGGCCGCGCGGAGCGAAACCGGCCTCAACGGCTATCCGCCCGGCCCCATCGCGCTCGGCGACAACGTCCTCGTCTGGGGCTGCCGCCCGCATTCCTGTCCGGAGCGCGCCGCCGTCGTGCTCGACAAGCGCAAGCGCGTCATCGGCATCGCCGCCATCCACTGGCAGTGCGGCCGGCGCAGCTGCGCGCGCGACATCGAGGGGCCACCGATGCTGACGCTGTGGCTGCCGCCCGACAGTGCGGAGACAGAGCTGGCGCTGCGGCGCTGGGGCAACAGCGTCTCGGGCGCGATGCCAACCGAGACCCGGCGTCTCCCCCGCTAGCGCTTGACCGTCCGGGACGGTAAAGGCCACGTTCATCCGATACAGTTCCACATCGGGCTTGAGGGAGCCCGATATCCGGGAGGGTTTATGTTTTGGCGCGTGAAGCCGCTCGACCAGATTCTGGCGACGGCGGAAAAGAAGTCGCTCACCCGCACGCTCGGTGCGCTGCAGCTGACGATGCTCGGCATCGGCGCGATCATCGGCACCGGCATCTTCGTGCTGACCGCCGAGGCCGCGAACAAGGCCGGCCCGGCGATGATGATCAGCTTCGTCATCGCCGCCGTCGTCTGCGCGCTCGCCGCGCTCTGCTACGCGGAGCTGGCGGCGATGGTGCCGGTCTCCGGCTCCGCCTACACCTATTCCTACGCGACGTTCGGCGAGCTCATCGCCTGGATCGTCGGCTGGGCGCTCGTCCTTGAATACGCCATCGCGGCATCCGCCGTGTCCGTCGGCTGGTCCGGCTACATGGTCGCGCTCGCCGAGGAGATCCTCAAGGTCGACATTCCCAACACCTTCGTGAAGGGGCCGTTCGACGACACGCCGGGGCTCATCAACGTGCCGGCGATGCTCATCGGCCTCGTCTGCATGGCGCTGCTCATCATCGGCACCAAGGAGAGCGCGCGCTTCAACGCGGTGCTCGTCGCCATCAAGGTGTCGGCGCTCGCGCTCTTCCTTGTCCTCGCGATCCCGGCGATCAACGGCGCGAACTTCGAGCCGTTCATGCCCAACGGCTTCTTCGCCAAGGAAGTGATCGATCCGATCAGCAACAACATGGTCACGGTCGGCGTCGCGGCGGCCGCGGCCTCGATCTTCTTCGCCTATGTGGGCTTCGACGCGGTCTCGACCGCGGCCGAGGAGACGATCAACCCGCAGCGCAACATCCCGATCGGCCTCATCGGCTCGCTCGGCTTCTGCACGGTCATCTACCTGCTCGTCGCCGCCGGCGCGATCGGCACCATCGGCGCCCAGCCGGGCGGTTCGCTCGCCCAGTCGGACGATGCGCTCGCCTTCGTGCTGCGCGAGATCGGGCATGGATGGGCCGGCGACCTCGTCGCCATCGCGGCGGGCCTCGCGCTGCCGTCGGTCATCCTCATGATGATGTTCGGCCAGACCCGCATCTTCTTCGTGATGGCGCGTGACGGCCTGCTGCCAGGCGTCTTCGCCAAGCTGCACCCGAAGTACGGCACCCCGCACGTCGTCACGATGTGCACGGGCCTGTTCGTCGCGCTGTTCGCCGGGCTGTTCCCGGTCGGCAAGCTCGCCGACATCTCCAACTCGGGCACGCTCTTCGCCTTCTTCACGGTGGCGATCGGCGTGATGATCCTGCGGCGTACCGATCCGAACCGCGCGCGGCCGTTCCGCACGCCCTTCTACCTCGTGATCTGCCCGCTGGCGGCCGCCGGCTGCGTGTTCCTGTTCTTCCAGCTGTCGGGCTACACCGAGCTGATGTTCCTCGGCTGGGCGCTCATCGGCCTCGTCGTCTACTATTTCTACGGCTACCGCCGTTCGAATGTGGCGCGCGGCGTGATCGAGGTTCACGAGCTCGACGCCGACAGCCCGCCGGTGCCGGTCCCGCCGATGCCCGGCGCGCCGACCCCGGGCCCCAACCAGGCCTAGGAGCTGACGCCAACAGGAAAGGGCCGCCGGAGCAATCCGGCGGCCCTTTTCATTCGTCGCAGCTGGGCGAGGCTTTAGCGCAGCCCCGCCGTCAGCGCCTTCAGGTCGGCCTCGGGCCGCGCGCCATAGTGGCTGATCACCTCGGCCGCCGCGATCGCGCCGAGCTTCGCGCAGACGTCGAGCGGCCGGCCCTGCGACAGCCCGTAGAGGAAGCCCGCGGCGAACAGGTCGCCCGCACCCGTGGTATCGACGACCTTCGTCACCGGCGCGGCCGGCACCGCGATCACCTCGTCGCCGGCGAGCACGACCGCACCCTTCTCGGAGCGCGTCACCACCGCAATCGGCAGCTTGCCGCGGATCGCCCGGATTGCGCTGTCGAAGTCCTCGGTTTCGTAGAGCGAGCAGATCTCGTTCTCGTTGGCGAAAAGGATGTCGATCTTGCCGTCGACGAGCTCCTGCAGCCCGGCGCGGTGCCGCTCGACGACGAACACGTCGGAGAGCGTGAAGGCGACGCGGTTGCCCGCCGCCTTCGCGACCTCGCGCGCGGCCAGCATCGCCGCGCGCGGATGCTCGGGATCCCAGAGATAGCCCTCGAGATAGACGATTCCGGCCTTCGCCACCCGCTCGAAGTCCATGTCGGCCACGGTCAGGTCCTGGCTCGCGCCGAGGAAGGTGTTCATCGTCCGCTGCGCATCGGGGGTGACCACGATGAGGCAGCGCGCCGTCGGGTTGCCGCTGTTGGCGAAAGGCGTCGTGAACTCGACGCCGGCGGCGCGGATGTCGTGCGCGAACACCTGCCCGAGCTGGTCGTCGGCGACTCGACCGACAAAGGCGACCTGGCCGCCCAGCGCGGCGATGCCGGCGGCGGCGTTGGCGCCCGATCCGCCGGAGACCTCGCGGCCCGGCCCCATCGCGGCGTAGAGGCGCTCCGCCTCCGCCGCATCGACCAGCTGCATCGCGCCCTTGCGCAGCTTCTGCGCGACGATGAACTCGTCGCCGGCGGCGGAAATGACGTCGACGATGGCGTTGCCGATGGCGAGGACGTCGAGGCGGACGGTCATGATGTTCTCCGGATGCGGGCCGGCGCGGTGCTTAGGGGCGGCGAAGCGCGGGCGCAACGGTTGACGCAGCGGCGCGGCGCGGCGAAGCCTGCCGCCATGCGCCATCTGCCGCTCGCCGCCCTTGTCGTGCTCGCCGCCTGCGCCGCGCCGCAGGCCCCGGTGGTGCGCGCCCCGACCTTGCCCGTGCCGCCCACGGTCAAGCAGGGCATCGGTCTCGCCCGCGTTCTCGGCCACAGTCCCGAACAGGCGATCGCACTGCTCGGCAGCCCGACGCTGGACCGGCAGGAGGGTCCGGCCCGCGTCCTGCAATTCGCGCGCACCGCCTGTGTGCTCGATCTCTTCCTTTATCCCGACCGCCGCTCCGGCCGCGTCGGCGTCACCGAGGTCGACGCCCGCACCCGCGCCGGCGCCCCCTTCGACCCCGCTGCCTGCATCGAAGCACAAGTCGCCGCGAAACCCCTCAGCTGAGCCTCCCTTCCCTTCAGGGAGGGGCAGGGGAGGGCGCTGGTACCGCCGCGACGCGCCCCCAGTTCTTCTTTCCTCGTCATTCCAGCGAAAGCTGGAACCCAGCCGTGGTTAATCGCCTCTGGTTGGAGGACGCTCACCGGAGCTGGGTTCCAGCTTTCGCTGGAATGACGGGAGAAGGAGAGTGGCGTAGCGGCAGCTTCGGTACCCTGCCCTACCTCTCCCTGACGG
>JADCGM010000064.1 GCA_020249025.1 Alphaproteobacteria bacterium | reverse complement strand
GCGGCGCAGGCTCCGGCGCGGGCTCGGGCCGGGTCGCGTGCCAGGTCTCGCCGCAGGCGGCGCAGCGCACTTTCCGGCCTTCGGGGCCGATGGCCGAATCGGCGAGCTGATAGCGTTTGCCGCAGGACGGGCAGGCGATGATCATCGCCGCTTGGGTAGCCCTCGCCCGCGGCGCGGCGCAAGGCCGGGCGGACTCGCATCGCCGCCGCTGGACGCCTGTTCGTCGCCCCGCGTAAGATTTGCGCCGTGAGCAGCATCGTCCGTTTCGAAAGCGTCGGCCTGCGCTATGGCGCCGGGGCCGAGGTGCTGCGCGATATCGACCTCGCGCTCGACCGCGGCAGCCTGCACCTGCTGCAGGGGCCGAGCGGGGCGGGCAAGACCTCGCTGCTGCGGCTGCTCTACTTCGCGCAGCGACCGACGCGCGGGCGGCTGCACATGTTCGGCGAGGACGTGACCGACGTCGGGCGCGACGGGCTGCCGGCGCTGCGGCGGCGGATCGGGGTGGTGTTCCAGGACTTCCGGCTGATCCCGCACCTGTCGCTGTTCGACAATGTCGCGCTGCCGCTGCGGCTGGCGGGCGTCTCCGAGGGCGATGTGCGCGCGCCGGTCGAGGAGCTGCTGTCCTGGGTCGATCTCGCCGGGCGGCGCGACGATCTGCCGGCGACTCTGTCGGGCGGCGAGCAGCAGTGTGTCGCCATCGCGCGCGCCGTCATCGGCCGGCCCGACCTGCTCGTCGCCGACGAGCCGACGGGCAATGTCGATGCGGCGGTGGCGGCGCGGGTGCTGCACCTGTTCCTTGAACTCAACAAGCTCGGCACCGCGGTGCTCATCGCGACCCACGACCACAATCTGCCGCTGGCGTTGCCGGCGGCGAAGCGGCTGCGGCTGGAGCGGGGGATGCTCGTCGATCCGGTGACGGCGCCCGCCGCCCCGACCCGGCCGTTCCGGAGCTTGCGCAAGTCATGAGCCTCGACGCCGTTCTTCCCGACCGCGAGCCGGGGCGGCGGCCGCTGCTGCTGCTCATCGGCGCGATGGCGTTTCTTGCGGCGCTGGCGCTCTTGGGCGGGCTGGCGCTCGGCGCGTCGGCGGGCGGGCTGGCGCGCCAGCTCGGCGATAGCGCAACGATCCAGATCGTCGAGGCCGACGCCGAACTCGCCGCGACCGAGGCGGAGCGGGCGCTGGCGTTGCTGACGGGCGACCCGGCCGTGGTCGCCGCCCGCGCCGTCCCGCGCGCCGAGACGGCGCAGCTGCTGGCGCCCTGGCTTGGCGGCGCGGCCGACGATCCCGCGCTGCCGCTGCCGCCGGCGATCGAAATCCGGCTGGCGCCGGGGGGCGATGCGAAGGCGGTGGCGCGGCGGCTGGCGGTGGTGGCCCCGGCGGCGCGCGTCGATGTTCATGCCGACTGGCTGGCTCCTGTCGCGCGTTTTGCCGATGCGCTCGTTGCGGCAGCGGCGGTCATCGTCGCGCTGACGGCGCTGGCGACGGCGGCGGTGGTCGCGCTCGGGGTGCGCGCGGGTCTCGATGCGTGGCGGCCGACCATCGATGTCGCGCATCTGCTGGGCGCAGAGGACAAGGCGCTCGCACTCCTGTTCCAGCGGCGTTATCTGAAGGCAGGCCTTGTCGCCGGACTCGCGGGTTCGGCCGGCGCGGGCCTTGTCGCCGCGTCGCTCGCGGCGGCGATCGGGGTGGGGGCGTTGGAAGGAGCGGCGCGGCAATGGTGGCCATGGGCGGTTCTCGTCGGGGTTCCGGTCGCGGCCGGCGCGCTGGCGGGTCTGGCCGCCCGGGTCAGCGTCCGCGCGGCGCTGCGGGCGCAACCCTGATCGGCGGGCTGGCCCGCGGGATCGCCTTCGGCGTCCTTGTCGTCGTCGCGCTGTTCGTCTGGTTCGTGATGACGCTGCCCGGCCCCGCGCCGCTGACGCAGCGCACCGATGCGGTCGTGGTGCTGACCGGCGGGCCGGGGCGCGTGGCGCGCGGCATCGAGGTGCTGCAGGCGCAGAGCGCGCAGCGGCTTCTCATCTCGGGCGTCGATCGCAAGGTGAAGCCGCGCGAACTCGCGGTCGAAGTCGGCGCGCCCCAGCGGCTGTTCGATTGCTGCATCGATCTCGGGTTCGAGGCGGTCAACACGCGGTCCAACGCCGACGAGACCGCCAACTGGGTCCGCCGCAACCGCTACAAGTCGGTGCGGCTGATTACGTCGGCCGACCATATGGCGCGCGCCCGGCTGGAGCTGGAGGCCGAGCTTGGCACCGAGGTCGAGATCGTTCCCGACGCGGTCCCGCGCGACCGCTCGCTCGACAAATTCTCCCGCGAGTTCGGCAAATATCTGCTGCGGACCGGCGCGCGGCTGATCGGGATGTAGCGCGCGCGATTGCGTTCCCGCCGCGCTGCTCCTATCCCCCCGGCCCATGGCGTTCCTGCGCTCGACCCTGTTCGCGCTGCTCTTCTATCTGGGCTCCGTTCCGATCGTCGGGATCGGGGCGCTGTTGACGCTCGTCTGGCGCCCGGCAGCGCGGCTCACCGGGCGGATCTGGTCGGGCTGGTTCCGGCTGCTGGCGACGCATGTCGTCGGAATCCGCATCGTCGTCCGTGGCGAAATCCCGAACCGGCCGGTGATCGTCGCCGCCAAGCATGAATCGGCGTTCGAGACGATGCTGGTGCTGAGCCTGTTCGACCATCCCGCCGTGGTGCTGAAGGCCGAGCTGATGCGCATTCCGGCGTGGGGTGCGATCGCGCGGCGGCATGGCGCGATCCCGGTCGACCGTGAAGCCTCGACCGCGGCGATGCGCACGATGCTGCGCGCGGCGGAAGCCGGTATCGCCGAGGGGCGGCCGGTGTTCATCTTCCCCGAAGGCTCCCGCATTCCGGTCGGTGAGCAGCCGCCGCTGAAGCCCGGGGTCGCCGGGCTCTACAAGATGCTGAAGCGGCCGGTGGTGCCGCTGGCGCTCGATACCGGCCGGCTGTGGCCCAAGCACGGCTGGACCAAATATCCCGGCACGGTGACGCTCGCGTTCGGCGAGGAGATTCCGGCCGGCCTGCCGCGCGCCGAGGTGGAGGCGCGAATCCACGCCGCGATCAACAGGGACCCGACCGCATGAGCCGCCGCATTCCGCTGTGGGTGACGCTGCTGCCGCTGCTTATCGGCATCGGCGCGTGGTGGCTGTGGTGGCGCGGCGAGGCGGACGCCTTCAAGCGCGACGTGGCGGCGGTGATCGGCGCGAGCCCGGCGATGAGCGGCTTTCCCTATCGGGTCGAGGGCGAGATCGGGGCGGTGGCGCTGACGCGTGCGGGCGGCGGTGCGCAGCTCGCGGTCTCGGCGGAGCGGGCGGTGGTCAACCGCCAGCCCTGGGGCTCGCCGCTTGTCGTCGCGCATGTCGGCGCGCCGCGGCTGTCGGCGCGCGCCGACGGCGTGCAGGCGGCGACGCTGGCGGTCGAGGCGCCGTCAGCCAACGTGTCGCTGCGCTGGCAGGACGCGCGGCTGGCGCGGCTGTCGATGGTGTTCGACGAGGCGACGCTGCGGCTGGGACTGCTGCCCGCGCCGCTCAGCGGCAAGGTCATCGAGCTGCATGTGCGGGAGACGCCGGCGACGGCCGACCCTGCGAGCCAGTCGCCCAAGGGGCCGCAGCAGGCGCAGCTGGTCATCGAAGGGCAGGGCGTGCGCGCCCCGGGCGGCGATCCGGTGACGCTGTCGGCAGATTTCGCTCTGACCGGGCCGCGCCCGGTGCGGGCGGTGGCGGACTGGCTGTCGGGCGGGACGCTGGAGCTGCGGCGGCTGACGCTTGCCGATGCGACAGGCGAGGTCGTCTCGGCGACCGCGACCGCCGCGCCCGATCGGGCGGGCCAGTTGCTCATCGCGGGCACGCTGACGACGGTTTGCCCGCGTACGGTGGCGGCGCTGTTCGCAGGCCAGCCCGCGCCCGCCGAGTATCGCGCCCGCCGCGCGCGCAGCTTCGCGTTCGAGGGACCGCCGGGAGCGGTGCGGCTGGCGCTGCCGGCCGGCGCGCTCGACCGTATCGCCGAGCGCCGGCAGGACCCGCGCTGCCCCAAGCTGGGCTAGGCGAGCGCGGCCCGGAAAACCGCCTCGAACATCGCCGGGGTCAGACGGCCGGTGTTCGTGTTGAGGCGGCTGCAATGGTAGCTGTCGTGGAGCCGGAGGCCACCGACGCGGTGGATCGCGCCATGGGCGAACGGGTGGGCCGTAAGGCGTGCGCCGAGCGCGGCCAGCACCGAATCATGCGCGTCGCGCCCGATGGCGACGACCGTCTTCAGGTTCGGCAGCCCGTTGATGCGGGCGCTGAGGAACGGGCGGCAAGCGGCTGCTTCTGACCGGAGAAGCTTGTTCTGCGGTGGGACGCAGGCGGCGGCGTTGGTGATGAAGGCGTCGCGCAGCCGGGCGCCGTCGAGCAACCCGACCGCCGCCAGCGTCGCGAACAGCAGCTCGCCGGAGGCGTCACCGGTGAAGGGGCGGCCGGTGCGGTTGGCGCCCATGCGCCCCGGTGCCATGCCGACGATGAGCAGCGCTGCGCCCGGGTCGCCCCAGCCGGGCACCGGGGCATTCCACCAATCGGGATGCGCGGCGCGTAGATCCATGCGGTAAGCCGCGAGGCGCGGGCAGCGCGCGCAATCGTGCGGCGGATCGGGACTTGCGGTCATCGCCCGAAGCCTTAAGCGCTGGGCGCGATCGATGGAACGGATCGCGCTTCTGGGACTGGGCTCCAACCGCGGCCGCGCCGGGCAGCGCACGCCCGCCGCCGTGCTCGCGGCCGTGCCGGCGGCGCTGACGGCGGCGGGGCTGCCGGTGGTCGCGGTCTCGCGCATCCGCGCGACCGCGCCGCTCGGACCGCGCCAGCGCGGCTTCGCCAACGCTGCGGTCGCGGTGCGCACGGCGCTGTCGCCGACGGAGTTGCTGGCCGCGAGCAAGCAGATCGAGCGCGCGTTCGGACGGCGGCGGGGGCGTCGCTGGGGGCCGCGCGTGCTCGACATCGACATCCTCGGCATCGGCGAGACGATCTGGCCGGGGCGGCTCGGCTGGCGGACGACGCGGGGGCTCGCGGTGCCGCACCGGGGGCTGCATCTGCGCCGCTTCGTTCTCGACCCGCTTGCCGAGATCGCGCCGGTCTGGCGGCACCCGCTGATCGGCCGCAGCGTTCGCCAGCTGCGCGCCGCGCTGCGTTGACGCCCGCCGCCGCCCGCGCGTAAGGGGGCGGCGCTGGTGGGGGCCCATAGCTCAATCGGTAGAGCAACTGACTTTTAATCAGTAGGTCGCTGGTTCGAATCCAGCTGGGCTCACCAGCATCCTCCCCCGAATGTCCCGATTTCGCGCGGCATGCCGCGGCCGGTGCGCATGTGCCGGTGATCGCAACGAATTCGGCGCGATCTTCTGCCTTGCCGACGGCTTTGGGCTCTGCCTAATATGTCTGCTAATGCGAACAAGCTGGCTGCCGCCCCGACTGGCCCAGTTGACCCGGCGCGCACGCGAGCTGGGGCTTTTGCTGCTGGGATCGATCACGGTCCTGTTCTTTCTGCTGCGGCTGGCGGGTGATCCGGCGGCGGTGATCGCCGGACCCGATGCGACGCCTGAACAGCTTGAGCTGGTCCGTGCCGAATATGGCCTCGATCAGCCGCTGCCGGTGCAATATGCCCGCTATCTCGGCCAGCTCGCCCAGCTCGATTTCGGAACCTCGCTCGCCGACGATGCGCCCGCCATCGACAAGGTGCTGGCGGCGTGGCCGGCGAGCCTCATGCTCGCAGGGATGGCGCTGCTGACGACGGTGCTCGTCTCGCTGCCGCTCGGTATCTGGCTCGGCGGGCATCCGCGAGCGCGGCTGGCGCGGCTGGTGCGGGGCGGCATTTTTGTGCTTCAGGGCTTCCCGGGCTTCGTGACTGCGCTGCTGCTCGTCCAGCTGTTCGCGATCCAGCTGGAGCTGGTGCCTGCGCTCGGCTTCGGGACGCCGGCGACCTGGATCCTGCCGTCGATCGCGGTGGCGAGCTTTCTGGCGCCGAAGCTGGTGCGGCTGGTCGAGGCGAACGTCAGCGCCAGCCTCGAGGGCGCCTATGTGCGCACCGCGCAGGCGAGCGGACTCTCCGACCGGGCGATCCTGTGGGGGCAGGTGGCCCCGAACGCACTGCTCGGCGCGGTGGCGTTGATCGGGGCGCAGGCGGCGTTCCTCGTCACCGGCCTCGTCATCGTCGAGACGATCTTCGCCTGGCCCGGCATCGGCCTTCTGCTCGTGCAGTCGACGACGAACCTCGACTTCCCGGTCATCCAGGCGATCACGATCACGGTCGTGGTCGCGGTCTATCTCGTCAACCTGCTGAGCGATGCGGTGCAGCGGCTGCTCGATCCGCGGATCGCGGGGCAGGGGAGCCCGGCATGACGGCCGCGGTGTCCCCGCGCCCGGCGGCGTTGCGCGCCGACCGGCTGACCGTCGGGCTGGCGGCGCTCGGCGTGTTCGTGCTGCTGGCGCTGTTCGGGCCGATGATCGCGCCGCGCGATCCGCAGCTCGTCGATCTCGATGCGCGGCTGCTCGCGCCGCTCGCTGGCGGGCATCCGCTCGGGACCGATCAGCTCGGGCGCGATCTGCTGTCCCGGCTGCTGGAAGGCTTGCGCTGGTCGCTCGCGGTTTCGGCGTCGGCGACGGCGCTGGCGGTGACGGTCGGGACGACGCTCGGGCTGATCGGGGCGCGGTCGACGGGGCTGGTCGCCTCGGCGGTGCGCCAGATCACCTCGCTCGCGCAGTCCTTCCCGGTGTTCGTGCTGGCGGTGTCGATCATTGCGATCACCGGCAACGGCTTCACATCGGTGGTGCTGACGCTCGGGCTGGTGACCTGGCCGGTGTTCAGCCGGGTCGTGCTCGCCGAGGCGTCGTCGATCCTGCAGCGCGAATATGTGCTCGCCGCCTCTATGATGCAGATGTCGGAGGTGCGGCTGATGCTGCGGCATGTGCTGCCGGGGCTGGTGCCGAGCCTGGCGGTGCTGTTTGCCTTCCACTTCGCCGACATGCTGATCGCCGAAAGCGCGCTGTCCTTCCTCGGCATCGGCGCGCCGCTCGGGGCCTCGACCTGGGGCGCGATCCTCAACGACAGCCGCGCCTATTTGCTGACCGGGCCGTGGCTGCTGCTGGTGCCGGCGATGCTCGTGGTGGCGCTGGTCATCACCTTCAACCTGATCGGCGACGGCATCCGCCAGCGCGTGGCGGCAGGCTGAGATGGCGGACGGCGCGCTCCGGGTCGAAGGTCTGACGCTCGCCGCGGGCGGGCGGACGCTCGTCAACGGGCTGTCGTTCGACATCGGCCGCGGCGAGGTGCTGGGGCTGGTCGGCGAGTCGGGATCGGGCAAGTCGCTGACCGCGGCCGCCATCGCCGACCTGCTGCCGGGGGGCGTCAGCCGGCCGGGGGGGTCGATCCGCCTCGACGGCCGGGAGCTAACCGCGCTCGATCCGCTGCAGCGGCGGGCGATGGCGGGCGGGGCGATCGGGATGGTGTTCCAGGACCCGATGTCGGCATTCAACCCCGTGAAGCACATCGGCGATCTGCATGTGCGCTCGCTGATGCTGCACGCAGGGCTCGAACGCGCCGCGGCGCGGGCCCGCGCGGTCGCGGCGTTCGCGGCGATGAATCTGCCCGATCCCGAGCGGCTGATCGACGTCTATCCGCACCAGCTGTCGGGCGGGCAGCGGCAGCGTGCGATGATAGCGCTGGCGCTCATCAACGATCCGGCGCTGCTCATCGCCGACGAGCCGACGACCGCGCTCGATGCCACCGTGCAGCGCCAGATTCTGGCGCTCCTGAAGCGGCGGAGCGCCGGGCGGGCGCTGCTGATGATCACGCACGATCTCGGCGTCGCCGCCTCGATCTGCGACCGGCTGGCGGTGCTCTATCGCGGCCACCTCGTCGAGCTGGGGCCGACCGCGCAGGTGCTGGCGGCGCCGCGGCATCCCTATACGCGGATGCTGATCGATGCGCGCCTCGCGCTGTCGGGGGAGGGGACGTTCAAGCTGCGCCACGGCGCCGGCGCGATGGCGACCGACCCCGGCGACGGCTGCCCCTATCGGCCGCGCTGCGCGCAGGCCGACGACCGCTGCGCCGCGCTGCCGCCGATGGCCGGCGGGGCGCTCTGCTGGCATCCGCTGGCGGAGGCGGCGGCATGAGCACGCTGCTCCAGATCGACGACCTGTCGGTGACCTTCGGCGGCGGGCGCAGCGTGCGCGCGGTCGACCGCGTGTCGTTCGCGCTCGCGGCGGGCGAGGTGCTCGGCATCGTCGGGGAATCGGGGTCGGGCAAGTCGACCATCGCGCGCGCCATCGCGGGGATCGCCCCGGTGAGCGGCGGGCAGGTGCGGCTGGAGGGCGAGGATCTGGCCGGGCTGTCCGGCGCGCGCCGGCGCAGCGTTCGCCGCCGTATCCAGATGGTCTTCCAGGACCCCGACGCGAGCCTCAACCCGGTGCAGACGGTGCGGCAGGCGATCACCGAGCCGCTGGTCGTACGTGGCGTGCCCGCGGGCGAGCGCGCGGCGCGGGTCGCCGAACTCGTCGAGATGGTCCGGCTCGATCCGGCGCTGCTCGATCGGCGGCCGCGCGCGTTGTCGGGCGGACAGAAGCAGCGCGTCGCGATCGCGCGGGCGCTGGCGATGGAACCCGACGTGCTGATCGCCGACGAGGCGCTGTCGGCGCTCGACGTCTCGACGCAGGCAGCGGTGGCGGCGCTGTTCACCGATCTCTGCCGGCGGCTCGGCATCGCGATGATCTTCATCAGCCACGACATCGGCATGGTCGCGCACCTCGCGGCGCGGGTGATCGTGCTCTACCGCGGGCGCATCGTCGAGGCGGGCGGGGCGGAGGACATCCTCAAGGCCCCGGCGCATCCTTACACGCGGCTGCTCGTCGACTCGACGCCGGAGTTGCGCGCCGGCGGCATCCGGCTCGATGATGTCGCGGTCGACGAGCCGGC
>JADCGM010000063.1 GCA_020249025.1 Alphaproteobacteria bacterium | reverse complement strand
TCGCGGTCCTTGTCGTAGACCGGCATCCGCCGGTGCAGGAAGGCGGCGAGCCCGGCCGGATCGAGCGGCGGGTCGATCGCCACCGAAAACAGCGTCTCGGCCTGATTGAGCAGGAAGCGGCCGTCGCCATCGGCCGAGGCGATCAGCGCCGCCCGCGCATCGGCATCAAGCGGCAGGGCGCGTCCCTCGGCGGCCTCCGCGCGGGCGAGCAGCTCGGCGAGCGCCGCCTCGTCGAGCCGGCGGACGATGAGCACCTGCGCCCGGCTGAGCAGCGCCGCATTGAGTTCGAACGACGGGTTCTCGGTGGTCGCTCCGACCAGCACGACGGTGCCGTCCTCGACATAGGGCAGGAAGCCGTCCTGCTGAGCGCGGTTGAAGCGGTGGATCTCGTCCACGAACAGCAGCGTCTGCCTGCCCGCACGCGCCGCCTCGCGCGCCTCGGCGAAATGCTTCTTGAGGTCGGCGACGCCCGCGAACACCGCCGAGATCATCACGAACCGCAGGCCCACCGCATCGGCCAGCAGCCGCGCGATCGTCGTCTTGCCGGTGCCCGGCGGCCCCCAGAGCACAAGGCTCGACAGCCGTCCGGCGGCGACCATTCGGCCGATCGCGCCGTCGGGTCCGGTCAGATGCTCCTGGCCGACGACATCGGCGAGCGTCTGCGGACGCAGCCGTTCGGCAAGCGGCTGGCGCGCCGGGGTGGCGGAAGGGGACGCATCGGGAAAGAGATCGGCCATCGCGCGATCCTAACGCCTAAGCGACCGAGGAGGCGACGCCTTTCAGATGCCCGGACTCGACCCGGTTGCGGCCCGAGGTCTTGGCGGCATAGAGCGCGCGGTCGGCGCGGCCCATCGCCGGCTCGATCGTCGTCTCGGCAGGGCGCACGGCGCCGCAGCCGAAGCTGGCGGTGAGCGACAGGCCTTCGGCGATCGGCGAACAGTCGCAGTTCTCGATCACCGTGCGCAGATGTTCGGCGACCCCGGTCGCACCGGCGAGATCGGTCTCGGGAAGCAGCAGCGCGAAGTCCTCGCCGCCAAGACGTGCGACCAGCGATCCGGCTGGGGCAAAGGCCGCCAGCAGCGCCGCCGTCGCCTTCAGCGCCCGGTCGCCGGCCTCGTGGCCGAAGCGGTCGTTGACCTCCTTGAAGTGATCGAGGTCGATCATCACCACCGCCAGCGGCTTCGATCCGCTGCGGGCGCGCAGCATCTCTTCCTCCGCGCGCGCGAAATACTGTCCGCGGTTGGCGAGCCCGGTGAGCGCATCGGTCTTGGCGAGTCGCGCCAGATGCTCCTCGAGTTGCTTGCGCCGGGTGATGTCGATCACGCCCGAAATCTGCGCGATCTCGCCGTCGACCTCGATCTGCGAGGTCGAGACAAGGATGTCGCGCAGATCGCCCTGGGGCGTCCGGATCTGCATCTCGTAGCCGGTAAGCCGTCCCTGCGCGTCGAGCATCTGGCGCAACCGATCGGCGTCGGCGGGATCGGCATAGACGCTGGTGATGTCGGGCGTTCCGCCCGCCCCGGCTCGGTCGCCGCCGAAAAAGCTGCGCGCGAGGCTGTTGATCCGGAGCACCGCATTGTCGGAGCGGCGCACGACGACCATCGGCACCGGGCTGGCCTCGAAGGTTTGTTCGAGCAGCGAGCGGCTGGCGGCGAGCTTGCCGGCCGC
Organism: Alphaproteobacteria bacterium; assembly: GCA_020249025.1. Classification (GTDB taxonomy): domain Bacteria; phylum Pseudomonadota; class Alphaproteobacteria; order Sphingomonadales; family Sphingomonadaceae; genus JADCGM01. The sequence goes on along the minus strand of JADCGM010000063.1, from coordinate 1,239 downwards.
CAGCGATTCCATCCGCACCAGCCGGTTCATTCGGGTCACGACCAGCACTAGCGCGACGTTGAGGACGGCCATCGCCATGACCAGCCCGAAGGTCGCGCCGCCGGCGCCGTTGGGCCAGAACCAGCCGGCGAGCACCGCGATGCTGGCGGTCGCACCGCCGATCGCGGTCCAGCGGAAGGTCGCCGGCACGGCCAGCCAGACGATCAGCGGCAGCATCATCACCGCGAACAAGGCGATCTGGCTATGCGAGCTGACAAGGATGCCGACGCCGACGGCGACCGGCAGCATCCACCCGATCATCACCCGCTCGGCCATAGCGAAGGCGGTCACCCGGAAGGCGAGACCCAAGCAGATCAGCGAGGCGGCGATGACGAGCCCGCGCGCGGGCACCGCCACCCAGAAGTGCTCGGTGCCGGCAAAGCGCCAGTCGCTGACGAGAAACAGCGCGTTGAGAATGGCCGACGCCGCGAACAGCAGCCGGATATGGCGCAGCGTCTCCGGCAGCCGCTCAGCGCGGAAGCGCGCTTCGCGCGCCGGGTCGGCGAACTCGCCCCCGATCCGGCCCAGCTGTTCCGCCACCGTCCCTTCCACGACCCCGTCCATAGCATATGCCGAATGCGCGACAATCGGCCCTAAACCCGAAAGCGCAAAGGAATGGCAAACGCGCCACAGCAGGACATTGGCCTTGGCCGACCGGCCTAGTCGAACCTGTAATCGAGGCGGACCATGCCGCCCCCAAGGGTTTCGCTGCTCGAAAGCCGCAGGGGGCGGGGACTGACGAGGCCGCCGGGAAACAGCGCGATGCCGCCGCCGAGCAGCACCGGCACGACGAACAGTTCGAGCCGGTCGAGCAGGCCTTCGGCGATGAAGGCGGCCTGCAGGCGCGCGCCGCCGACGACCCAGCTGTCGCGCGGCGACTCGCGCAGCGTCGCTGCGAGCGCCGCGAGCGGCCCGCCCCAAGCGCTGACATCCGGGTAGACCGGATCGAGCGGGCGCGAGGTCACCACGACGCCGGTCCGCCCCGGATAGGGCCAGCCGACGCCGAAGGAGGGAATCTGGTCATAGGTCGCGCGCCCCACCACCACCGTGCCGATCCCGGCGATGAAGGTGTCGTATCCATAGTCGACGCCCCCGAACGGCTTGAGGAAATCGACGCCGCCGCCGGCGTCGGCGACGAAGCCGTCGAGGCTCGCTGCGATGAATCCGCGGATCATGACCGATGGCGCTCCTTGACCGGCG
>JADCGM010000062.1 GCA_020249025.1 Alphaproteobacteria bacterium | reverse complement strand
GCCCCGCGCGTGGTGATCACGCCGCCGGCCCCGCCGGCGCCGACCGGACCGACGCAGCGGGCGACTCCGAAGAGCCGCCTCAGCGCGACGATCTCGACGGACGACTATCCCGACGCGTCGATCCGCGCCGAGGAGCAGGGTTCGACCGCGGTCTCGTACACGATCGGCACCGACGGCCGCGTCCAGGCCGGCAGCTGCCGGGTGACCTCGTCGAGCGGCTACGACCGCCTCGATCGTCGCACCTGCGAGCTCGTCGAGCGGCGCTTCCGGTTCAATCCGGCGCTGTCGAACGGCCAGCCGGTCGCGGAGCAGCGGTCCCAGTCGTTCCGCTGGGTCCTGCCGAAGTAATCGCGCGCCGCCGGACGGCCCGGGCCGTCCGGCGGTTCGCATGACGACAACAAGCGAATAAAGATCACTAGGGGATTGAAGCGATGGAAACCGTTGCAACCGAAAATCCGTATGGCCTGCAGGCAGCCCTCGAGCAGGGCGGTCTCATCGCGCAGGGCACCTTCGGCATCATGGTCCTGATGTCGCTGATCAGCTGGTACATCATCTTCACGAAGTACTGGGATCAGCGGAAGATCCTCCAGGAGGCCGCGGAGCTCGACAAGAAGTTCTGGACCGCCCCGTCGCTGAAGGACGGCGCCGCCAAGCTTCCGAAGGACTCGGCGTTCCGCCAGCTGGTCGATGACGGCCTCCGCGCCGCCGAGCACCACGAGGGCCGCCTGACCGACAAGATCGACCAGCACGAGTGGGTGACGATGTCGCTGCAGCGCTCGAACGCGCTGATCAGCTCGAAGATGCAGGGCGGCCTCGCCTTCCTCGCGTCGGTCGGCTCGACCGCTCCGTTCATCGGTCTGTTCGGTACCGTCGTCGGCATCTACCGCGCGCTCATCAACATCGGCATCGCCGGTCAGGCCTCGATCGACAAGGTCGCGGGTCCGGTCGGTGAGGCGCTGATCATGACCGCCGTCGGTCTCGCCGTCGCCGTTCCCGCGGTGCTCGGCTACAACTGGCTGATCCGCCGCAACAAGGACGTCCAGGAGAAGCTCAACAACTTCGCCGCAGACATCCACGGCTTCCTGATGTCGGGCACCCGCGCTCCGGTCACCGGCGCGTCGGCTCCGGCTGCCAAGGCGACCCCGGGCAAGGCGTAAGCCTTGCCCGCCAGGGTTATCCTCAGGAAGGACGTTAGATCATGGCCATGAGTGCAGCGCCGTCCGGCGGCGAGGGGGACGACGCCCCCCCGATGTCGGACATCAACACGACGCCGCTCGTCGACGTCATGCTGGTGCTTCTGATCATCTTCCTCATCACCGTCCCGGTCGTCATCCAGACCGTGCCGCTGAAGCTGCCGAACGTCGCCAACATCCCGACGTCGACCAAGCCCGAGAACGTGCTGATCTCGGTCGACCAGAACTGCGATGTCTTCTGGGGCCTCGAAAAGTTCGAGTCGAACAACGATCTGCGCACGAAGGCCGCGAACTACCTGATCTCGTCGGTCGACAAGCTGAAGGCGTCGGGTGCTCCGATCGAGCTTCCGGAAGTCCACATCCGCGGCGACGCGAATGCGGAATACCGGTGCATCGGCGGCGTCATCTTCACGATGCAGCGCGCCGGCTACCAGAAGATCGGGTTCATCTCCGAGCCGCCGGCCGGGATGGTCACCCGCTAGTCATCGCATAGGGCCGGGCGGCAGGGCCGTCCGGCCAGGGAGTAACGACTATGGCAATGTCAACCGGAGGCGGTGGCGGCGGCGAGCCGATGATGGACATCAACACCACGCCGTTGATCGACGTGATGCTGGTGCTTCTGATCATGTTCATCATCACGATCCCGATCGAGACGCACGCGGTGAAGCTCGATCTGCCGCAGAACACCAATGCGCCGCTCCCGCCGCAGAACGTCGATCCGGTCATCAACCGGCTGGAGATCGACTTCCTGAACGACATCTACTGGAACAAGCAGAAGGTCGATCGGGCGACGCTGAAGAGCTATCTCGGCCAGGCGGCGGCGATGAACCCGGAGCCCGAGCTTCATGTGAAGCCCGACGCCCTGGCGCGCTACGAGACGGTCAACCAGATCCTCGCGGACGCGCAGCAGGCCGGCATCACGAAGATGGGCTTCGTCGGCAACGAGGCCTACGCCTCGCAGTAAGCCGGCGCGAGATCATCGCTTCGCGAAAGGGGCGGTCCCGGAAGGGGCCGCCCTTTTTCGTTGGGTGCTATCCGGAGGCGTGGCGGACGGCCCCGACCTCACCCCACCCGTACCCGCCCCATCAAGGGGCGGGGGACCACGGCGATAGGGCTTGGTTCTGACGCGGTCGATCTCGCCCCGCCGCTTGGGTCCCCCGCCCCTTGATGGGGCAGGTGAGGGTGGGGTGAGCGGCGAGCTGCCGTCACCTTCGGACGTCAGCCGTTCGCCTTGATGAAGCCCTCGACCACCGGCGCGATCTGCTCGCGCCATTTGCGGCCGTTGAAGATGCCGTAATGGCCGGCACCCTTGGCCATGAGGTAGCGCTTCTTCTTGGCCGGCAAATTGGTCGCCAGCTCGAGCGCCGCCTTGGTCTGGCCGAGGCCGGAGATATCGTCGCGCTCACCCTCTACGGCGAGCAGCGCGACCTCGCGGATCGCCGACGGGTCGACGGGGACGCCGCGGTGGGTCATCTCGCCGCGCGGCAGCAGATGGCGCTGGAACACGGTGTCGATGGTCTGGAGGTAGAACTCCGCGGTCATGTCGCAGACCGAGCGATATTCGTCGTAGAAGGTCTTCGTCGCCTCGGCGCTTTCCTCGTCGCCGACGACGAGATGCTTGAACATCTCCCAATGGCTCATGAGGTGGTTGCCGAGGTTCATCGACATGAAGCCGGTAAGCTGGAGGAAGCCCGGATAGACGCGTCGGCCGGCACCCGGGTGGATCGCCGGCACGGTCGCGATGACATTGTGCTCGAACCAGGCGAAGGGCCGCTTGGTGGCGAGAAGGTTGACCGCGGTCGGCGCCTCGCGCGTGTCGATCGGGCCGCCCATCATCGTCAGCGTCTTCGGCAGCGCCGGGTGCTTGGCCGCCGACATCAGCGCGATCGCCGCATAGACGGGCACCGACGGCTGGCAGACGGCGAGGACGTTGGCGCCGGGGCCGACATGTTCGAGGAACTCGATGACGTAATCGATATAGTCGTCGAGATCGAAGCTGCCGTCG
>JADCGM010000061.1 GCA_020249025.1 Alphaproteobacteria bacterium | reverse complement strand
CGGCCCCATCGGCGCCGTCGGCGGCAGCATCTGCCCGCAGATGTCGCGCGTCATCGGCTCGGCGGGGGCCTCCGGCAGCGCGAGCGCACCGAACTCGCCGCGATGCGCGAAGGGGATATAGTCGGTGGTCACCGGCTGACGGCGGACCGCACGCCAGGGGCTGACGAGATTGCCCTTGTCGGTGATCGTCGAGCCGTTCCACGCAATCACCCGGCCGTCGATGAGATTGGCCTCCAGCGCCGCACTCGTGCTCGGGAAGCGCGCGTCGATGCCGCGCGTGCCGGCAACAAGGTTGCGCTCGATCCGGGCCTCGGCCGCCTCGCGCAGGTAGATGCCGACGTCGCTGCATCCGATCACGATGTTGGCGCGGATGATCCCGCCGGTGTCCTCGGCGGGGCAACTGCCGCCTCGGCAATAGGCCTCGCCGGTGCCGCCGCCGCCGAGCGACAGCCCGATCCGGCCGCCGCCGCTGTGCCGCCACTCGCAGACGACGAGATTGCGTTCGATGCGTGTGCCGCGGCTGTTGCCCTTGGCGAAGGCGCCGTAGCTGCGCTGATCGGAGCCCTCCTTGGCGAAGTCGGCGATGACGTTGCCGATGATGCGCAGATCATGCGTGCCGACGCCGTCGATCTTGGTGACCGGATAGGGCGTACGGCGCGGCCGCGAATCGATGATGTTGTTGCCCTCGATGAGCATGGCGTCGGGATAGCGGCGCGGCGTGCCGCGGCCGTTGATCTTGATCTGCGAGTTGAAGTCGCTGATCCGGTTGTTGCGGATCACCAGCCCGCGCGCATCGCCGCTGGCGTGGATGGCGTGCTCGCAGGCATTGTCGTCGGCGCACACCCCGACCATCTCGAGATTGCCGAACGCCCAGTAGGCGCCCTGGACCGCGAAGCCCTCGCCCATCTCGGATTCGATGCGCACGTCGCCGAGGATGTCGGCGGCGACAACGATCGGCGCGTCCGGACGGCCGATGGCGGTCGCATAGATCCCCTGCCCGCCCAGCCGGTAGGTTCCCGGCGCAAGCCGGATATAATCCCCGGGCTGCGCGGTGCGCATCGCATTGGTGAGCGAGGCCGCGTCGAACACCGGCACCAGCCGTAGCGGCTGCGGACAGGTGCCCGCCGCGGCTTCAGCGCGGGGCAGCGGCTCGCCCGCCGCGCCGTAGCAGAGCGGGGCGTAGCTGCGATCCCGCGAGGCGCCGAGCGGTCCGAAATCCTGTGTCACCGGCCCGTCGTGAAGCTGGGCGCGCATCGTCGGGCCGAAGTCGGCGGCGATCACCTGGCCGGCGCGCGAGGCGAGGATCGACTGGATGGCGGCGATGAGCGGCAGCTGCGTCACATATTGCGCGGCAAAGCCGCCCGCGACCGCGCCGGCCATCAGCAGGACGACGACGCCGCCCAGCAGCAAACCCCTCATGACGCCCCCAAGTCTCGTTGGCGCAACGATGCCGCGCGGCGGCGCGGGGCGCAAGCCGGGGGGCGTCGGGGATGGCGGAGGGACACGGCGGGCGTGGTGGGCGCGGCAAGGATTGAACTTGCGACCCCCGCGGTGTGAACACGGTGCTCTACCACTGAGCTACGCGCCCACGCCCGGCGTGGCGGCGGACTTAGGCGGTCGGCGCGCCGCTGTCCAGAGGGGTCAGCGGTTGCAGCTGTCCTTGAGGACCTTGCCCGGTTTGAACTTCGGCTGGGCGGAGGCGGCGATGCTCATCGGCTCGCCGGTGCGGGGGTTGCGGCCGGTCGAGGCCTTGCGCCGCGTCACCGTGAAGCTGCCGAAGCCGACGACGCGAACCGTCTCGTTCCGCGAGAGCGCTTCGGTGATGAGATCGAACACGGTCTCCACCGCAGCGCCGGCTTCGCCGCGCGCCATTCCGGTCCGATCAGCGACCGCTGCGATGAGGTCCTGCTTGTTCATCCGGAAACCCCCTTATTTTCGAGGGTGTTACCCCCTCGTAAACATTTGAGGGGGTTCTAGGCACCGCTCCGGGGGGCGTCAAAGGAATTTTGGTCCGTTCCTAAGCCGTAACAAATTGCGGAGAAAGCGTTTTTCCCGGTTTTCCGCCATTTCCGGCGCGCCGGCGGTGATCATCTGGCGATCATCGCCGGCGCTGCCGTTTCAGTGCCGCAACGGTGCGTCGGTGCCCGCCGGATTCGGTTCGGTGGCGAGCGCATCCGCCTCGATCCACTCGATCGCGGCGAGCGGGGCGCTCAGCGCCTGCGCCAGCACCTCGTCGACATGGCGAACCGGAACGATCGTCAGCGACTCGGTAACGTTCGCCGGAATGTCGGCAAGGTCCTTCTCGTTGTCGGCCGGGATGAACACGGTCTTGATGCCGCCGCGCAGCGCCGCCAGCAGCTTTTCCTTCAGTCCACCGATCGGCAGCACGCGGCCGCGCAGCGTGACCTCGCCGGTCATCGCCACGTCCTTGCGCACCGGCGTACCGGTGAGCGTCGAGACGATCGAGGTGACCATGGCGACACCCGCCGACGGCCCGTCCTTGGGCGTGGCACCCTCGGGCACGTGGACGTGGATGTCGCGCTTCTCGAACAGCGAGGGCTTGATCCCATACTGCGGGGCGCGCGCCTTGACGAAGCTCAGCGCCGCCTGGATCGACTCGGTCATCACGTCGCCGAGCTTGCCGGTGTGGCGGATGTTGCCCTTGCCGGGCACGGTCACCGCCTCGATGGTCAGCAGCTCGCCGCCGACCTCGGTCCAGGCGAGGCCGGTGGTGGCGCCGATCTGGTCCTCCTCCTCGCCGACGCCGTAGCGATACTTCCGGACGCCCGCGAACTCGGCGAGATTGCCGGCGTCGATGACGATCGACGGGCCCTTGCCTTCGAGGATGCGGCGCAGCGACTTGCGCGCGAGCTTCGCCAGCTCGCGCTCCAGCGTGCGCACGCCCGCCTCGCGGGTGTAGTAGCGCATGACGTCGCGCAGCGCGTCGTCGGTGACGACGAACTCGCTGAGCTTCAGCCCGTGCGCCTCCATCACCTTGGGCAGCAGGTGGCGCTTGGCGATCTCCACCTTCTCGTCCTCGGTGTAGCCCGACAGCTGGATGATCTCCATGCGGTCGAGCAGCGGCTGCGGCATGTTGAGGCTGTTCGCCGTCGTCACGAACATCACGTCGCTGAGGTCGTAATCGACCTCGAGATAATGGTCGTTGAAGCGGACGTTCTGCTCCGGATCGAGCACCTCGAGCAGTGCCGACGACGGATCGCCGCGGAAGTCCTGACCGAGCTTGTCGATCTCGTCGAGCAGGAACAGCGGGTTGGACGTGCCGGCCTTCTTGAGGTTCGAGACGATCTTGCCCGGCATCGAGCCGATGTAGGTGCGGCGGTGGCCGCGGATCTCGGCCTCGTCGCGGACGCCGCCCAGGGACTGGCGCACGAACTCGCGGCCCGTTGCCTTGGCGATCGAGCGGCCGAGCGAGGTCTTGCCGACGCCCGGCGGGCCGACGAGGCAGAGGATCGGACCCTTGAGCTTATTGGTGCGCGCCTGGACCGCGAGATACTCGACGATCCGCTCCTTGACCTTCTCCAGCCCGAAGTGATCCGAATCGAGGACGTCCTGCGCGACGCGGATGTCCTTCTTGACCTTGGACTTCTTACCCCAGGGCAGGCCGAGCAGCGTGTCGAGGT
>JADCGM010000060.1 GCA_020249025.1 Alphaproteobacteria bacterium | reverse complement strand
GAGCAGGGTCGTCACGACCGCGATGGTCATGCCGATCATGCCGTAGCGGTTGCCCTGCTGCGACGACGACGGGCTCGACAGGCCCCTCAGCGCGAGGATGAAAAGAACGCCCGAGACAAGGTAGGCGATCGCCACCCAGGCCGGGGTGCTGCTTGCGGCATGCTCCATCTGCTGTCCCCCTGTCCGGCCGTTACTTCGACTTCTTCTTGTACATCGCGAGCATCCGCTGGGTGACCGCGAAGCCCCCGAAGATGTTCACGCTGGCGAGCGCCACCGCGATCAGGCCCAGCCACTTCGCCGAGGCCGAACCGGCCGCAGCACTCGCGATGAGCGCGCCGACGATGATCACCGACGAAATGGCGTTGGTGACGGCCATCAGCGGCGTGTGCAGCGCCGGGGTCACCGACCACACGACATAGTAGCCGACGAAGCAGGCCAGCACGAAGATCGAGAGGATCGAGATGAAATCCATGGGTTCGTCCTTTCGGATCCGGTCAGCCCGCCAGCCGTTCGCTGACGATCTTGCCGCCTTCGGTGAGCGTCACGCCCTTCACGATCTCGTCGTCGGCGGGCCACACCGGGGCCTTCGCTTCCTTGTCCCAGAAGGTCGAGACGAAGGTGAAGAGGTTGCGGGCGTAGAGCGCGCTGGCGTCGGCGGCGAGCCGCGACGGCACGTTGCGATGGCCAACGATGCGGACGCCGTGCTTCTCGACGATCTCGCCCGCGACCGAACCCTCGACGTTGCCGCCCTGTTCGACCGCGAGATCGACGACGACCGAGCCGGCGCGCATCGTCTTGAGCTGCGCGTCCGAGATCAGCCGCGGGGCCGGGCGGCCCGGGATCAGCGCGGTGGTGATGACGATGTCCTGCTTGGCGATGTGCGACGAGACGAGCTCGGCCTGCGCGGCCTTGTATTCGTCGGACATCTCGGTGGCGTAGCCGCCGGCGCCCTCGCCCTCGATGCCCTTCACATTCTCGACGAAAATGGCCTTGGCGCCCAAGGACTCGATCTGCTCCTTCACCGCCGAGCGGACGTCGGTGGCGGAGACGACCGCGCCGAGGCGGCGCGCGGTGGCGATGGCCTGAAGACCCGCGACGCCGACGCCCATGATGAAGATGCGCGCGGCCGAGATCGTGCCGGCGGCCGTCATCATCATCGGCAGCGCGCGGCCATATTCGGCGGTCGCGTCGAGCACCGCCTTGTAGCCGGCGAGGTTCGCCTGCGAGCTCAGCACGTCCATCGACTGGGCGCGGGTGATTCGCGGCACGAACTCCATCGCCATCGCGCGCCAACCGCCGGACGCATAGCCGGCAACCTTGTCCTTGCTGCGGAACGGATCGAACATGCCGACCGCGCCCGCGCCGGCGGTCGCGCCCTTCAGCGCATCGGCATCGGTCGCCTGCACAAACAGCACGAGGTCGGCGCCCTTCAGGGTCGCGGCGCGCGTTCCCACTTCGGCCCCGGCTTCGGCATAGGCGGCGTCGGCGATGCTGGCGCCGTCGCCGGCGCCCTTCTCGACCGCGACGCTCGCGCCGAGGCCGATGAACTTCTTCACCGTCTCCGGCGTGGCGGCGACGCGGCGCTCACCCGCCGCCGTCTCCTTGAGCACCGCGATCTTCATGTTGCCGCCCCCAGGTCGCTGATTATTCGCCGAACACGAACGCAAAAAGCAGCACGAGCGTGATCGCCACGAGGATGATCGACCACTTCGTCATGCCGAGGAAGCCGTTGTAGGTTTCTTCGTTCGCACGGATGTTGCTGGACGGATTGTTGTCGGTAGCCATGGAGAGACCCCAAGAATGTTGCGTGCTCGGCTTGTAGCAGAGCGCGGCGGCATGTGAAGCCGCATGTCAGGATAGAAAAATTGGGGCTTCCGAAAGCCTAGACGTGGAACGGGTCGGCCACGGCCTCGGCGGCGAGCCCGGCCTCCGCCAGTACGGCGGCCTGGCGGCGAGCGAGCGCCGCCTCGTCGAAATCGGCCACCAGCTCGCGGAACAGCGCCGACCAGTTGAGCTCGGCCTTCAGGTGGATGAACACGCCGCCGAGGCCCACCGCCGCCCGGTCCATGAACACGAATTCGCGCGGAATCCGGACAGTACCCTGTTCGCGCAGGCGGGCGTGGACCGCCATCGCGGTCTCGCGGCCATAGTCGCCGGGGCGGCCCGAGGCGTCGATGAGGCGGACGCGGTCGTCGAGCAGCGGGCCGTAGAGGAAGGACGCCCAGACGTTGAGCGTCTCGATGAGATCGCGGCTGAGGCCGGTGAAGCCCCATTTCTCATAGGCGGCGACGGTGGCGTCGATGTCGTTCGCCTGGAGCGCGCGGAAGAGATCGACGGTGCCGCCGATGAAGCGCGCCGGAAACACGCGCACGCAGCCGAAATCGAGCAGGTTCAGCCCCTCGCCCTCGCCCCGCACGGCGTAGTTCCCGAGGTGCGGATCGCCGTGGATGATGCCGTAGCGGTAGAGCGGCCGGTACCAGGCGCGGAACAGCGTTTCGGCGATGCGGTTGCGGACCTCGAGCGGCGCGTCGCGGAAGGCGAGGAGCGGCCGGCCGTCGAGCCAGGTCATGGTGAGCAGGCGCTTGGTCGACAGCTCGCCGACGACCTCGGGCAGGCGGACGTCGGGCTCGTCGCCGAGCATGGCGCGATAGAGCGCGATGTGCTGCGCCTCGCGGGCGTAGTCGAGCTCTTCGCGCAGCCGCTCGCCGAGCTCCTCGCCGATCTCGGCGGTGTCTATCGAGCTGTCGATGCGGCGATAGACTCCGAACAGCAGGTCGAGCTGGCGCAGGTCCGCCTCCACGGCACTCGCCATGTCGGGGTACTGGAGCTTCACCGCGACGCGCTGGCCGCCGGGAAGCGTCGCGCGGTGGACTTGCCCCAACGAGGCGGCGTGCGCGGCGGTCTGCTCGAAATCGGCGAAGCGGGTGCGCCAGTCGGGGCCGAGTTCGCTCGCCATGCGGCGGCGGACGAAAGGCCAGCCCATCGGCGGCGCATCGGCCTGCAACTGCGAAAGCTCGGCGGCCCAGGCGGGCGGGACGGCGTCGGGAATGGTCGAGAGGATCTGCGCGATCTTCATCACCGGGCCCTTCAGCCCGCCGAGCGCCGCGCGCAGGTCGGCCGCCATCCGCGCATCGTCGAGCGGGCGACCGAGCACACGTCCGACCGCGGCCTGCGCGGCGAGGCCGCCGACGGTGGTGCCGACACGTGCATAGCGCGCCAGCCGTCCGCCGAGGCGGTTGCGTTCAGGTCCGTCTGCCATCGCCGCGCAGATAGGGCGCGCCGACCCCATGCGCCAGTGCGGCGTCAGCGCACGAGGCGGCGAAAGCTGCGCAGGACGATCAGGAGGCCGACGATGGTCATGGCCACCATCGCGAGCCGGGCTTCGTCGGTGGGGACGAGGCTCAGCGCGTTGAAGGCGGCGTGCGCGCCGACCGCGAGCGCGAAACCGGCGGCGAGCCGCAGCGCATTGCCCCCGGTCGCCGCCAGCCGCAGCCGGGCGAGCGGCGCCCCCCAGGCGCAGGCCCAGATCGCGTGGCTGGGGCCAGTGACGATGCCGCGCAGCAGCGCCATGCCGACACCGGCCGCGAGCGGGGAGATCGCCGGATCGGGCGACAGCGCGCCGGGCGCCAGCAGCGCGACAAGGCTGTAGCCCACCGCCTCGACGGTGGCGAAGCCGAGCCCGGCGGCGGCGGCGTAGACGAGGCCGTCGGCGGGCTCGTCGAAGGCCGGATTGCGCCAGACCGCGATCCAGACCGCGAGCAGCTTTGCCGCCTCCTCGACCAGCGGAGCGATCGCCACCGAGCGGACGACGCCCGCCGGGGCCAGCGAAATGCCGATGGCGGTGGGGACCGCAATCACGGCGCCGAGCAGGAAGCAGCGGGCGACGAGCCGCCACGGCTCGGGCTGCCGCCAGTCGCGCGATCGGAACAGCCAGGTCCAGAACAGCCCCGGCGCGATCGCGGCCGCGAGCGTGGCGACGAGCGCGGTCGTCACGCCCCGCGCTCCGCCCGATACAACCGTCGGGAATCGTTCCTCAGTCCTGTCATGCGCCGGATCCGTATCCGTTCTGGGGCCATCCGCGCCAGCCGCTGACGGGGCCGACCGGATTCATCGCTCGCACGGGAGGCCATTTTCGTCTATAGGCGACAGTCGGCGCACCTTTTGTGCGTCTGGCACGTTACGAGAAGCGGACGGCGGCATACCAGCCGTCCGGGGCGACGACGAGACACGAAAGACGTTTTCCGACATGGGTTTTGACAATCGCCGGCGTGGGTCCGGCCGTGGGGGTTTCGACAAGCGCGAGCGGGGTTTCGATTCCGATTTCGGCGGTGGTGGGTTCGATCCGTTCGAACCGCGCGGGGGCGGGCGCGGCGGCTTTGGCGGTGGTGACCGGTTCGGCGGCGGCGGCGGTGGCCGCGGCGGCTTCGGCGGCGGTGATCGCTTCGGCGGCGGCGGTGGCGGCG
>JADCGM010000006.1 GCA_020249025.1 Alphaproteobacteria bacterium | reverse complement strand
TGCGATCATGGGCCCGAACGGGGCCGGCAAGTCGACGCTCGGCTACGTCCTGTCGGGCCGCGACGGCTATGAGGTGACGGGCGGCACGGCCACATTGGACGGGCAGGACATCCTCGCCATGGACCCGCACGAGCGGGCGGCGGCCGGCCTCTTCCTCGGCTTCCAGTATCCGGTCGAGATTCCGGGCGTCTCCAACCTCAACTTCCTCCGCACCGCCATGAACGCCCAGCGCAAGCTGCGCGGCGAGGCCGAGGTGTCGGGCGCGGACTTCCTGCGCGCAGTGCGCACCCACGCCGAGGCGCTCGGCCTCGACATGGACATGATGAAGCGCGGCGTGAACGTCGGCTTCTCGGGCGGCGAAAAGAAGCGCAACGAGATGGTGCAGATGGCGATGCTGGAGCCGCGCGTCGCCGTTCTCGACGAGACCGATTCCGGCCTCGACATCGATGCGCTGCGCATCGTCGCCGACGGCATCAACCGCATGCGCGCCCCGACCCGCGCGACGCTGCTCATCACCCACTATCAGCGGCTTCTCGATTACGTCGTCCCCGACGTCATCCACGTCCTCGTCGACGGCCGTATCGTCCGCTCGGGCGGCAAGGAACTCGCCCTCGAACTCGAGCGCGAAGGCTATGGAGCGCTGGCGGCGTGAGCGCCGCGCTCAAGCTGCCCGGCCGCAAGGTCGAGGACTGGCGCTGGACCGACCTGTCCGCGCTGGAGGCCGCGCGCGCCTCGGCACCCGCCAACGACGCCGCGCCCGACTGGCGGCAGTGGCTGATCGATGGGCTGACCGGCCCGGTCGTAGTGCTGGTCGATGGGCGGTTGGTGCACGAGGCTGGCATCGACGTTCTGCCTGCTTCGACTTCGCTCAGCATGAGCGGGTTGGGTGGGCTGCACGAAAGAGCTCCGGGCCATCCCCCAACCCCGCTCATGCTGAGCGAAGTCGAAGCACGCACCCCGCTCCGGGCCGCCGCCCTGGCGTCCGCCACCGCCGGGCTGACGCTGGCGCTCGGGACGGGCCATGCAACGTCCGGCCCGATCCAGCTCATCCACATCGCCACCGGCGGCGAGGCGCATCTCGTCCACCGCATCGAGCTTGCCGCCGATGCGCAGGCGTCCATCGTCGAGACCTATGCCGGTGCGCCCGGGAGCTGGACCAACATCGCCGCCGAGATCGCCCTCGGCGAGGGCGCGCGGTTGATGCGCAGCGTCCGCCGCGCCGGTGCGGGCGGCGTCCACACCGAGACGTCGGCCGCCACCGTCGGCCAGGGCGCAAGCTATCACGCCGCGCTGCTGCTCGCCGGCGCGGAGCAGGCGCGCGTCGAGACCGCCGTCACCCTCACCGGCTTCGGGGCGTTCGCCGGGGTCGACGGCGTTCTCCTCGGCCGCGACCGCCAGACCTACGACATCGTCACCCGCCTCCGCCACGAGGCCGAGCATGGCTCCTCCCGCCAGACCTGGCGTTCGGTCGGCGACGAGCAGGCGACGCTCTCCGTCTCCGGCCGGGTCGAGGTCGCGCGCGGCGCGCAGAAGACAGACGCCGAACAGTCGGTGAAGGCGCTGCTGCTCCAGCGCACCGCCGCCGCCAACGCCAAGCCCGAGCTCGAGATCTTCGCCGACGACGTGAAGTGCGCGCACGGCGCGACCGTCGGCGAGCTCGACCGTCAGGCGCTGTTCTACCTCGCCTCGCGCGGCATCGAGCCCGCCGAGGCGCGCGCGCTGCTCACCGAAAGCTTCGTCGCCGACGCGCTCGCCACCATCGGCGAAGAGGCGATCCGCGAGGCGCTGCACGCCGACGCCGTCGCCTGGCTGCGGGGGTTGGCATGACCGCCGCCGCCCGCGCCGTCGCCTCGCCGGTGTTCGACCGCCGCGCCGATTTCCCCGGCATCGCCGGCTGGGCCTATCTCGATTCCGCCGCCACCGCGCAGAAGCCGCAGGCGGTGATCGACGCCATCGCCCGCGCCTATGGCCCTGACTATGCGACCGTCCATCGCGGCGTCTACGCCCGCTCGGCGGCGATGACCGAAGCCTATGAGGCGGCGCGCGCCCGCGTGGCGTCGTTCATCCGCGCCCCCGGCGGCCCCGACGAGATCGTCTTCGTCCGGGGCGCAACGGAGGCAATCAATCTCGTCGCGCAAAGCTGGGGCGACGCCAACCTTAAGGCCGGCGAGCGCATCCTGCTCAGCCGCCTCGAACATCATTCCAACATCGTGCCGTGGCAGCTGATGCGCGACCGCATCGGGGTGGAGATCGACGTCGCCCCGCTCACCGAGGACGGCCGCATCGACACCGATGCGCTCATTGCGATGATCGGCCCGCGCACGAAGCTCGTCTCGATCGCACATGTCTCCAACGTGCTCGGCTCCATCGCCGACGTTCGCACCATCGCGGAGGCCGCGCACGCAGTGGGGGCGAAGCTGCTCGTCGACGGCTGTCAGGCCGCCCCGCGCCTCGCGCTCGACATGGCCGCGCTCGGCGCGGACTTCTACGTCTTCTCGGCGCACAAGCTCTACGGCCCGACCGGGATCGGCGTGCTTTGGGGCCGCCGCGAGCTGCTGGACGCGATGCCCCCCTGGCAGGGCGGCGGCGCGATGATCGAGACGGTCAGCTTCGAGCGCACCACCTACGCCCCCGCGCCGCAGCGGTTCGAGGCCGGCACCCCGCACATCGTCGGCGCGTTGGGGCTGGCGGCGGCCATCGACTATGTCGAAGGCATCGGGATCGACGCCATCGCCGCGCATGAGGAGGCGCTCGCCGCCGCCGCCCGCGACGCGCTCCGCAGCTTCAATTCGCTGCGGCTGTTCGGGCCGGACGAATCCGCCGGGATCGTCAGCTTCGCGATGCCGCACGTGCATCCGCACGACATCGGCACCATCCTCGACGAGAGCGGCGTCGCAATCCGCGCCGGGCACCACTGCGCCCAACCGCTGATGGCGCATCTGGGCGTGCCGGCGACGGCGCGCGCCAGCTTCGGGATCTACAACGTCATGGAGGACGTCGACCGCCTGGCCGACGGCCTCCGCAGGGTCACAAGGATTTTCGGATGACCGCCGAGCCGCGCAAGTTCGACGTCGAGATCGTCGACGAGGCCCCCAAGCCGCCCAAGGCGCCGCCGGTGGCGCGCGAGCGCGACTATCTGGAAGGCTTTCTCGCCAAGCCCGCGGCGGAGACGCCCGCGGGCGAACCCGGCGGCTCGCTCTACGAGGCGGTGATCGACGCTCTGCGCTCGATCTTCGATCCCGAGATTCCGGTGAACATCTACGACCTCGGCCTCGTTTATGCGGTCGAGATCGACGAGGGCCATGTCGTCGTCACCATGACGCTGACGACGCCGCACTGCCCGGTCGCCGAGTCGATGCCGGGCGAGGTCGAGATGCGCGTCTCGACGGTGCCGGGCGTCGCCACCGCCGAGGTCAATCTCGTCTGGGATCCGCCATGGGATCCGGGCAAGATGTCCGACGAGGCGAAACTTGAGCTGGGAAT
>JADCGM010000059.1 GCA_020249025.1 Alphaproteobacteria bacterium | reverse complement strand
CGGGGAGGGGTCGGGGGAGGGAGCGTCGGCTGCGCAGACAGCCGAACCAACCCTCAGGACAAAGAACGGCTGTCTTCGCAGCCGGAGCACCCTCCCCTACCCCTCCCTGAAGGGAGGGGAGAAAGAGAAAGATCACATCAGTGAGACGCTAACCCCGCCCCATGAAGCGGGCGAGGATCTCCGCCAGCTCCGGCCCGGCGTCTTCCTGGCTGAAGTGGCCGGCCTTCTCGACGATGGTGTGCGGCTGCCCCTTGGCGCCGGGGACGCGCGCCTGCAGCTGCTTGTCGGCGCCCGCGGTGATCGGATCGCTGTCGCCGAAGGCCGTGAGCAGCGGCTTGGTCCAGGCCTCGAGCACCGTCCACGCCTGGGTGTTGGGAATGTGCTCGGGATCGTCCTTGCTCGCCGGCACGAGCAGCGGGAAGGCGCGTGCGCCCGCCTTGTAGCTCTCGTCCGGAAACGGCGCGTTGTAGGCGGCCTTGACCTCGTCCGGCACCGGCCGTGCGCCCGCCAGCCCGACGAACATGCCGCTGTCGAAATCGGGGATCATCTGGCTCATCTGCTGCCAGCGGAAGAAGGCCTCGCCCGGGGCCGGGTCGCCTGTCGGCAGGAAGCCGTTCGACACGCAGACGCGGGCGAAGCGGTCGGGGAAGGCGGTGAGCAGGCGGAGGCCGATGAGGCTGCCCCAGTCCTGACAGAACAGCGTCACGTCGGTCAGCCCGAGTCCGGTGAACCAGTCGCTCATCCAGCGGACATGACGGGCATAGGTGTAATCGGACTTCTCGCTCGGCTTGTCGGACTTGCCGAAGCCGACGAGGTCGGGGGCGATGCAGCGCACCCCGGCCGCCACCAGCGGCGGGATCATCTTGCGGTAGAGGTAGGACCAGGTCGGCTCGCCGTGCATCAGCAGCGCGACGGGACCGTCCTTCGGCCCCTCGTCGACATGGTGGATGCGGATGTCCCCGAGGTCGGGATCGGTGACCGTCGAATAATGCGGCGCGAAGGGGTAGCCGGGCAGGTTCTCGAACCGCTCCTCGGGTGTCCGCAGTATCGCCATCGCCATGCCCTCCCTTTGTCAGGCCGCTTCAATGACATGATGCGCGCCCGAAACGGACTGGCGTTATGCCGAGGACTTGCCGCGCCGCCGCACCGGCTCCGGCGCGGGCTTGCGCCAGGCGATATGCGCGACGAGCCCGACGAGGAACGCCACGAACAGCACGCAGAACAGGATCTGGAACACGCCCGCCGCTGCCCCAGCGAAGCCGCCGAAGCCGGCGACCCCGGCGGCGAGCGCTGCGAACAGCGCGATCATGGCAACGCGAAGCAACGGCACGGGGGGCGAACCCCCGGCCGGAGCCGGGGGTTCCCATCGCAGGATTCCTCAGTCGGCGGGTTGGGCTTGCCGAATCAGTCGGCGGGGCCGACCTTGAACACGCAGAGCTTGTTGCCGTCCGGATCGCGGAAATAGCCGGCGTAGAAGGCGTTGGGGCCGTCGTCGCCGCGCAGCCCGGCCGCGCCCTCGTCCTTCGCCCCGAGCTCGATCGCCTTGGCGTACATCGCGTCCACCAGCGAGCGCTTGTTGACGACGATCGACACCATGGTGCCGTTGCCTGCGGTCGCCGGCTGGCCGTCATAGGGCTTGGTCAGCCCCAGCGACGGCGCGGTCGGGCTGACGCCCCACATCACCGCGCCCGGAAACTCCATCACCCGCTTCGCGCCCATCACGGCGAACAGCGCATCGTAGAAGGCGTTCGCGCGTTCGCTGTCGTTGGTGCCGAGCAGCACATAGCCTATCATCGTCGTTCTCCCTTTCGTTCCGGCTCCGATTAGCACTGGAACAGAGAGAGAACAATCCTGTATGAGTTCTTCATGGCGATCACGATCCGAACCACGCTCGACGAGCCGCAGGGCGGCCAGGTCTTCGTCCCGCACCGCCCGGAGCGGCCGGCGAAGTCGGAGGGCGGCAAGCGCTTCGAGCTGGTGTCCGACTACAGCCCGGCGGGCGACCAGCCGGCCGCCATCGCCGAGCTCGTCGAACAGGCGAGCGCGGGCGAGCGCGATCAGGTGCTGCTCGGCGTCACTGGCTCGGGCAAGACCTTCACCATGGCGAAGACGGTGGAGGCGCTGCAGCGCCCGGCGCTCGTGCTCGCGCCGAACAAGATCCTCGCCGCCCAGCTCTACGGCGAGTTCAAGAGCTTCTTCCCGAACAACGCCGTCGAATATTTCGTCAGCTATTACGACTATTACCAGCCCGAGGCCTACGTCCCGCGCACCGACACCTACATCGAGAAGGAATCGTCGGTGAACGAGGCCATCGACCGGATGCGCCATTCGGCGACGCGCGCGCTGCTCGAACGCGACGACGTGCTTATCGTCGCCTCTGTCTCGTGCCTCTACGGCATCGGCTCGGTCGAGACCTATTCGGCGATGACCTTCTCGCTGAAGAAGGGCGAGACGCACGACCCGCGCGAGATCGTGCGCAAGCTCGTCGCGCTCCAGTACAAGCGCAACGAGATGGCCTTTCAGCGCGGCGCCTTCCGCGTCCGCGGCGACACCATCGAGCTGTTCCCCTCGCACTATGAGGACACCGCCTGGCGGATCACCTTCTTCGGCGACGAGATCGAATCGATCGTCGAGTTCGATCCGCTGACCGGCTCCAAGGTCGCGAGCCTCGACTATGTGAAGATCTACGCCAACTCGCACTATGTGACGCCGGGCCCGACGCTCAAGCAGGCGACCGAGGCGATCAAGTTCGAGCTGGCCGAGCGGCTGAAGGAGCTGGTCGCCGAAGGCAAGCTGCTGGAGGCGCAGCGGCTCGAACAGCGCACCAACTTCGATCTGGAGATGATCGCCGCCACCGGCTCCTGCGCCGGCATCGAGAATTACAGCCGCTTCCTGACCGGCCGCCTGCCCGGCGAGCCGCCGCCCACCCTGTTCGAATATCTGCCCGAGAATGCGCTGCTTTTCGTCGACGAGAGCCATGTCACCATCGGTCAGGTCAACGGCATGAGCCGCGGCGACCACCGCCGCAAGCTGACTCTCGCCGAATATGGCTTCCGCCTGCCTTCGGCCATCGACAACCGCCCCTTGCGCTTCGAGGAGTGGAACGCGATGCGCCCGCAGACGGTCTACGTCTCGGCGACGCCCGGCGGCTGGGAGCTCGAACAGACCGGCGGCGTCTTCACCGAACAGGTCATCCGCCCCACCGGCCTCATCGACCCGCCCGTCGAGATCCGCCCGGTCGAGGATCAGGTCGACGACCTCATCGCCGAGGCGCGGGAGACGGCGAAGAAGGGCTATCGCACCCTCGTCACCACGCTCACCAAGCGCATGGCCGAGGACCTCACCGAATTCCTTCACGAGGCGGGGCTCAAGGTCCGCTACATGCACTCCGACGTCGAGACGCTCGAGCGCATCGAGCTGATCCGCGACCTGCGCTTGGGCGTCTATGACGTGCTCGTCGGCATCAACCTGCTGCGCGAAGGCCTCGACATCCCCGAATGCGGCCTCGTCGCCATTCTGGATGCCGACAAGGAAGGCTTCCTGCGCTCGGAAACCTCGCTCATCCAGACCATCGGCCGCGCCGCGCGCAACGCCGAGGGCCGCGTCATCCTCTACGCCGACCGCACCACGGGCTCGATGGAGCGCGCGCTGCGCGAGACCGAACGCCGCCGCGCCAAGCAGCTCGCCTACAACGAGCTCCACGGCATCACCCCGACGACGATCAAGCGCAACATCTCCGACGTTCTCGCCGACGTCTCGATGCGCGACGGCCTCGTCGTCGAGATCGAGGACGAGGAGACCCCGCACCTCGTCGGCCACAACCTCAAGGCCTATATCGCCGACCTCGAAACGCGCATGAAGAAGGCCGCCGCCGACCTCGAGTTCGAGGAGGCCGGGCGTCTCCGCGACGAGATCCGCCGCCTCGAAAACGACGAACTCGGCCTGCCCCCCTCCGCCCACAAGGCCCCCGTCAAGGGCCGCTCGGTCTCCGGAACTCCGGGCACCCGCACCACCCGCTTCGCCAAGGCCAAGGCGGCCCGCAGCCAGAAGGCGGCGCGACGCGGCGGGGGGCGGTAGCGCAACATCGCGCCTCCCGCCCCGACAGCCGCGCAGTCATATGGCTGCAACAGCTTCGGGGTTAACGCGCTCCTGTCAGGAAGGAGACCCGCGATGGCATCCACCCGCTTCGATGGACCCTGCCCCTATGGCGTGCTGCTCGGCTGGGCGATGCGACGCTCGCGGCCGCGGCGGCCGCTTCTGGCGCGCCTGCGCGCGGCCTTCGCCTAGCCGCCGAGCACCGCGCAGCTGAGGCCGGCGCGGGTGGTGATGGCGAGGATCTCGGGGTCGCCGGCGCGGCGGACGAGATCGCCGAACTCGCGCAGCGTCAGATTGCGCAGCCCCTTGTCGGTCGCCTTCGAGATGCGCTGCAGCTTGATCAGCTGCCCGACCGACAGCTTGTCGACCATGCGGTCGGCCATACAGCTCGCGGTCTGCTTGGGCAGGCCGGCGTCGGTCAGCGCCACACGGATGCGCGATTCCGGCGTGGCGCAGGCGGCGAGCGCCAGCACGGCGGCAAGCGCGAGGACGGGAGCGGTGCGGATCATCGGCGGTCCTTTCATCACGGGCGCGTCTTTGGCGCGGCTTCTGACAGGATGCAACTGAACGGCGGGTGATCGATCGCCCGACCGTCAGGGACGGCAGACTTGCCCCCTTGCCGTTCCGCCCCCTAAAGCCTTGG
>JADCGM010000058.1 GCA_020249025.1 Alphaproteobacteria bacterium | reverse complement strand
CGGCGGGACAGCGGCGCGATCGCCTTCACGCGGAACATCCTGCTTGCCTTCCTGCCGGCGATGCTCATCGGCGTGGTCGCCTACAAAGCCATCAAGGTCATGCTCGAATCGCCGCTGACGGTGGCCTGGGCGCTGATCATCGGCGGCGTCGCCATCCTTGTCATCGAGCGCATGGTGAAGACGGTGAAGTTCGAGACGGTCGAGGCGCTGCCGGCGCGGACCGCGCTTGCCATCGGCTTCATTCAGTGTCTGGCGATGATCCCAGGGGTGTCGCGGTCGGGCGCGACGATCATGGGCTCGCTGCTGATGGGCGTCGAGCGCAAGACCGCGGCCGAGTTCAGCTTCTTCCTCGCGGTGCCGACGATGGCGGCGGCGACGGTCTATGATCTCTACAAGTCGCGCGATCTGCTGAACTTCGACGATCTGTCGATGATCGGGGTCGGCTTCGGCACGGCGTTCGTGGTGGCGCTGCTGGTGGTGAAGTCGCTGGTCGCCATCGTCGGCCGCTACGGCTTCGCGCCATTTGCCTGGTACCGGATCGTGCTGGGCAGCGCAGCGCTGGTCTGGTTGCTGTGATGGGCCCGATTTCGGACTAATTATTGCGATCATTTCGCAGATATCGGCCGGGCAGACCGCCCATGGCTGAGAAATAGTAAGCAAAGCTGACCTATCTGGCGGAATCTTCGTGACGCCCGCCGACTCTTCCGCTATGGCCCCCGGCAACAAGCGAAGGGTTCCGCGATGGGCGACGCACGAATGTTGCGCTTCACGAAGGTCGATCAGGCCTATCCTGACAAGCGTCAGGCCGAGGCGCGCGCGCATGATTTTCTCGAGATCGCGCGGCCCTTCATCGAGGCCAAGGCCGAGGAGCAGTCCTCGCGCTGCTCGCAGTGCGGCGTGCCCTTCTGTCAGGTCCACTGCCCGCTCCACAATCACATCCCGGACTGGCTGAAGCTCACCGCCGAGGGACGGCTGGAAGAGGCCTATGAGCTCTCCAACAGCACCTCGACGATGCCCGAGATCTGCGGCCGCATCTGCCCGCAGGACCGGCTGTGCGAGGGCAATTGTGTCATCGAGCAGTCGGGCCACGGCGCGGTCACCATCGGCTCGGTCGAGAAGTTCATCACCGACACTGCCTGGGAGATGGGCTGGGTCAAACCGGTGAAGATCCTCGCCGACCGCTCGAACCAGTCGGTCGGCATTATCGGCGCAGGACCGGCCGGATTGACCGCCGCCGAGCTGCTGCGCGGCAAGGGCTACGACGTCCATGTCTATGACCGCCACGACCGCGCCGGCGGGCTGCTGACCTATGGCATCCCCGGCTTCAAGCTGGAGAAGGAGGTCGTCGCGCGCCGGGTGAAGCGGCTCGAGGAGGCCGGCATCCACTTTCACCTCGGCTTCGAGGTCGGCCGCGACGCGACGCTCGCCGATCTGCGCGGCAAGCATGATGCGGTGCTGGTTGCGACCGGCGTCTACCGCGCCCGCGACTTGCAGGCCCCGGGCCTCGGCCAGGCCGGGATCGTGCCGGCCCTCGCCTATCTCATCGCCTCGAACCGCAAGGGCTTCGGCGATGACGTGCCGGCGTTCGAATCGGGCGAGCTCAACGCCGCGGGCAAGCGCGTCGTCGTCATCGGCGGCGGCGATACCGCGATGGACTGCGTCCGCACCGCGATCCGCCAGGGCGCGACGTCGGTGACCTGCCTCTACCGCCGCGACCGCGCCAACATGCCGGGCTCGGCGACCGAGGTCCGCCATGCCGAGGAAGAGGGCGTGGTGTTCGAATGGCTGTCGGCGCCGGCAGCCTTCGAGGGCGACGGTCAGGTGACGGGCGTGCGCGCGCACCGCATGCGGCTGGGCTCGGCCGACGCCTCTGGCCGCCGCGCGCCCGAGGTCGATCCGGGCGCCGACTTCCGGCTCGACGCCGATCTCGTGATCATGGCGCTCGGCTTCGATCCCGAGGATCTGCCGCAGGCCTTCGCCGCGCCGGAGTTGGCGACCACCCGCTGGGGCACGCTGCGCGTCGACCACAAGACGCAGCAGGCGAGCATGGACGGCATCTTCGGCGCGGGCGACATCGTCCGCGGCGCGAGCCTTGTCGTCTGGGCGATCCGTGACGGGCGTGACGTCGCCGCTGCGATGCACCAGTATCTCCGGGCCAAGGCGCCGGCGACCCGCGCCGCCGCCTGACAGACCCGGGGGAGACCGTCATGATCCGTTCGTTCGCCATCGCCGCCCTGATCACCGCCGCACCGGCCGCCGCGCAGACGCAGGTGCCGACACCGGCCGCCGAGGCGCTGACCGCTGCTGCCGACCTTGTCTCGGCGCTCGACATCAAGGGGCAGATGCGCGCCAGCATGACCGCGCAGATGATCGATGTCCGCTCGGGCGCAGCGCTCAGCCGCGCACTCGAGCAAAACCCGGCGTTCCGCATGGCGCGCGCGCAGAACCCGCAGAAGTTCGACGAGGTGCTGCAGCGCGTCGGCGCGATGCAGGCCGCCGCCACCGAAAAGGTGATGGTCGAGATGGAGCCGGTCGCGATCCAGGCCGCGATCATGAGCTATGCGCGCCACTTCACGGCGAAGGAGCTGCGCGACCTCGCCAAATTCTACCGCACCCCGCTCGGCCAGTCGCTTCGCGACAAGCAGCCGGCGGTGCTCGCCGATTCCGCGGCGCTGACCCAGAACCAGGTGATGCCCCGCATCGCTGCGGCGATGGAAACCATCGTCCCGCAGGTGAACGCCGAACTCCAGACGCTCGCGCCCCCCGCGCAGCCGTCCCAGCCATGAGCACGCCCATGACCGCTTCCGACGCCGAACGCGAGCGCATCGCCCGTGAGGGCATGTACCGTCCCGAATTCGAGGGCGACGCCTGCGGCGTCGGCTTCGTCGCCGCCACCGATGGCAAGCCGTCGCGCCGCGTCGTCGAGGCGGGCATCGATGCGCTGAAGGCGGTCTGGCATCGCGGGGCGGTCGACGCCGACGGAAAGACCGGCGACGGCGCCGGCATCCATGTCGAGCTGCCGGTCGCCTTCTTCCACGAGCATATCGAGCGCGCCGGCCACAAGCCCAAGCCCAACCTGCTCGCGGTCGGGCAGGTGTTCCTGCCGCGCACCGATCTCGCCGCGCAGGAAACCTGCCGCCAGATCGTCGAGAGCGAGATCATCGACTTCGGCTATTCGATCTACGGCTGGCGTCAGGTGCCCGTCGACACCTCGGTGATCGGCGACAAGGCGATGCTGACCCGCCCCGAGATCGAGCAGATCATGATCGCCGGCCCGCTGCCGGGCGACGCCGAGGTGCAGGCGCAGTTCGAAAAGGACCTGTTCCTCATCCGCCGCCGCATCGAGAAGGCGGTGGTCGCAGCGCAGATCAACGGCTTCTACGTCTGCTCGCTGTCGAGCCGCTCCATCATCTACAAGGGGCTGTTCCTCGCCGAGGCGCTGTCG
>JADCGM010000057.1 GCA_020249025.1 Alphaproteobacteria bacterium | reverse complement strand
TTCCACGTGCTGGTCGGCACGATCTTCCTGGCTGTCTGCCTGATCCGTCTGCTGGCCGGCCAGCTGCGGCCCGAGAAGCACTTCGGCTTCGAGGCGGCGGCCTGGTACTGGCACTTCGTCGACGTCGTCTGGCTGTTCCTGTTCCTCGCGATCTACGTGTGGGGCAGCGACTTCGGCGCGGCGGTCGTCGCGTCGGCGCACGGCGGGTGACCGATCCCGTTCGGGCCGCAGCCGCCGGGCGATGCCCGCGCTGCGGCCGCGGACGGCTCTATGACGGTGTGCTGACGCTTCGCAGCCGCTGCGATTCCTGCGGGCTCGATCTCGCCGCCTTCAATGTCGGCGACGGGCCCGCGGCTTTCCTCATCCTGATCATCGGCGCGATCGTCGTCGGCCTGGCGCTCTGGGTCGAGCTGTCGTTCGAGCCGCCCTTCTGGGTCCATATCCTGCTGTGGACGCCGCTCGTCCTCGGCGGCACCGTCGCCTCGCTGCGCGTCAGCAAGGGCGTGCTGCTCGGGCTCGAATTCCGCCACCAGGCCGCCGAGGGCCGGCTGGATCCCGACGCATGACCCGCCGCCTGCCGCTGCTGCCCACCCTGCTCGTTCTGATCGCCGTGCCGGTGATGATCGGCTTCGGCCTCTGGCAGCTCGAACGCCGCGAGTGGAAGGAGGCGCTGCTCGCCCAGCTCGCCGCCAACGCCAGCGCGTCGCTCCTCGTGCTCGATCGCGCCCCCGCGGAGGCCGACGGCTTCCGCCTTGCGCGCGCCGACTGCACGGCGCTGACACCGCCCGCCATCGCCGGCGCCGCCCCGACCGTCGATGGTCGTGACGGCTTCCGCCACACCGCGCGCTGCACGCTGCCGGGCGGCGGGACGGTGCTGGTCTCGCTCGGCGTCGGCCGCGACCCCATGCAGACGGTCGCAGCCCCGGCCACCCGCAGCTTCACGGGCCGCCTCGTCCCGCGTACGGGCGAGCCGGCCTTTCTGCTCGTCGCCGAGCGCCCGGCCGCCGGTCTCGTCGCCGAAGCCCCGCCCGGCCCGGACAGCCTGCCCAACAACCACCTCTCCTACGCGATCCAGTGGTTCTCCTTCGCGGCGACTCTGGCGATCGTCTATCTGGTCTACGTCCGCCGCCGCCGCGGCTGATCCCTGCGCCGATACACATCCGGTTCAGGCGGAGGGGCGCAGCGTTCCCGTCATGATCCGCTCGCTGCTCCCGCTCGCCGTCATCGCGCTCGCTGCTCCCGCGCTGGCGGAGCCGGTCAGCGACGTTCGCACGCTCTCCGACGCCGACCGCGCCGCAATGGACGCCGCCGCCGAGCAGCGCGCGCTCGAAGCCCCGCTCGACGGCCCCGCCACCAGCCGCCGCATCCACGGCACGATGGAGATGATGGTTGGCACCGGCGGCCGCACCGGCCTCGCCATGTCGATGGTCGCTCCGCTGGGCGACGACGGCTACCTCGTCCTCGCCTACGCCGCCGAGCACGGCCGCTATGGTCCCCGGGATCGCCACCGGCGCTAGCGGCGCCTGCGACCCCGCGGGCTTTGCAATCGCGGGGCGCGCCCGCTAAGCCGCAGGCTTATGCGGTACATCTCCACACGCGGGGGCGCGGCGTCGCTCGATTTCGAGGGCGCGACGCTGGCCGGTCTCGCCAGCGACGGCGGGCTTTATGTGCCCGAGGCGTGGCCGGCGCTGTCCGAGGCCGAGATCGCCGGGCTGGCCGGGCTCGACTATGCCGAGACCGCGGTGCGCGTCATGCGGCCGTTCCTTGGCGACAGCCTGACCGAGGACGAACTGCGAACGCTCTGCCGGCAGGCTTATGGCACCTTCGCGCATGCGGGCGTCACGCCGCTGAAGCAGCTTGATGCGCAACATTGGCTGCTGGAGCTGTTCCACGGGCCGACGCTCGCCTTCAAGGATGTGGCGCTGCAGCTGCTCGGGCTGCTGTTCGAGCGCTTCCTCAGCCGCCGCAGCGAGCACCTGACCGTCGTCGGCGCGACCTCGGGCGACACCGGGTCGGCGGCGATCCAGGCGCTGGCCGGGCGCGCCAAGGTCGACATTTTCATGCTTCATCCGCTCGGCCGCGTGTCCGAGGTGCAGCGGCGGCAGATGACGACGGTGATGGCGCCGAACGTCCACAACATCGCGATCCGCGGCACCTTCGACGATGCGCAGGCGCTGGTGAAGGCGATGTTCAACGATGCGTCCTTCGCCGGGCGCTTCCACCTGTCGGCGGTGAATTCGATCAACTGGGCCCGGCTGATGGCGCAGGTGGTTTATTATTTCTACGCCGCCGTCCGGCTCGGCGCGCCCCGGCGCACGGTCGCCTTCTCGGTGCCGACGGGCAATTTCGGCGACGTGTTTGCGGGCTATGTCGCGGCGAAGATGGGCCTGCCGGTCGAGCGGCTGATTGTCGCGACCAACGTCAACGACATCCTGGCGCGCTTCCTCACCGCGAACGACATGAGCGCGCGGCCCGTCGAGCCTTCGCTCTCGCCCTCGATGGACATCCAGGTCAGCTCCAACTTCGAGCGGCTGCTGTTCGATCTGCACGACCGCGACGGCGCATCGCTCGCCCGCACCATGCGCGATTTCGAGGCGACGAAGCGGATGTCCATTCCCGCCGACATGCGCGCCGGGCTCGGGTTGTTCGGCAGCGCGCGCGTCGATGCTGACGCGATGGCGATGGCGCTGCGCCGCGCGTCGGAGAAGAGCTGCGAGCTCGTCGATCCGCACACCGCCATCGCGCTTGCGGCGGCTTGGGACGCGGGGCTTCCCGCCGATGTGCCGGTGGTGACGCTCGCGACCGCGCATCCGGCGAAGTTTCCGGAAGCCGTCGAGCGCGCCAGCGGCCAGCGGCCGGTGCTGCCGGCGCGGATGGGCAACCTCTTCGACCGCGCCGAACGGTACGACACGCTGCCCGCCGAGCTGGCCCCGATCGAGGCCTATGTCGCCGAGCGGGCGGTGGCGCGATGACGACGCGCGTCACCGCGCTCGCCAACGGCCTGCGTGTCGCGACGACCGCGATGCCGGGGCTGGAGACGGCGGCGGTCGGCCTCCACGTCGACACCGGCTCGCGCCATGAGATCGCCGCGCACAACGGCCTTGCGCATCTGCTCGAGCACATGGTGTTCAAGGGTACCCGGCGGCGCTCGGCCCGGCGCATCGCCGAGGAGATCGAGGACGTCGGCGGGTCGCTCAACGCCTACACGGCGCGCGACATGACGGTGTTCCACGCGCGCGTGCTCGCCGCCGATCTCGGGCTCGGACTCGACCTCATCGCCGATCTGGTGCGCGAACCGCTGTTCGACGAGGGTGAGCTGGCGCGCGAGAAGAGCGTCGTGCTCTCGGAACTCGGCGAGGCACGGGACACGCCCGACGACATCGTCTTCGATCATCTTCAGGAAGCCGCCTTCCCGGATCAGCCGCTCGGCCGCTCGATCCTGGGGAGCGAGGAGACGCTCGCCGCCATCGGCCCGGCCGAGCTTCGCGGCTGGCTTCAAGATCACTACCGGCCCGGGGCGATGGTGATCGCGGCCGCGGGCAAGGTCGATCACGACGCGCTGGTGCGTTCGGCCGAGGCGCTGTTCGGCGATCTGTCGCCCGCGCCGCGCGCAGCGCCCGCGCCCGCACGCTACGCCGGGCAGGCGGTCCACGACCGCCGCCGTTTCGAGCAGGCGCATCTGACACTCGGCTGGGAGGGCGCGTCCAACACCGGCGGCGATCATTATGCGCTGACGCTGTTCACCACCGCGGTCGGCGGCGGGATGAGCTCGCGGCTGTTCCAGGAGCTGCGCGAAGAGCGCGGGCTCGCCTATTCGGTCTATGCGAGCCACACACCCTACACCGACAGCGGGCTGTTCGCGGTCTATCTGGCGACCGCCAACGGCGATGCGGCGAAGGCGCTGGCGCTTGCCGAGACGGTCATCGCCGACTGCGCCGCCACGATCGACCCGCCCGAGCTCGATCGCGCCAAGGCGCAGCTGAAGGCCGGGCTGCTGATGTCCTTGGAAGGCCCGGCGGGGCGGGCCGAATATCTGGCGCGGCAGCTGATGGTGCAGGGCCGCGCGGTCGAACCTTCGGAGTTGGTCGCCAAGATCGATGCGGTCGATGTCGAGGCAGTGCGCGCGGCGGCGGCGCGGATGCTCGCCGGGCCGGCTGCGCGCGCGCATGTCGGCATGGCGCGGCTGAAGGCGGCCTGATGCAGCTGACCACGCTCGTCGCCGAGCCGTGGGACGACTACGGCCTCGTCGACAGCGGCCATGGCCGCAAGCTCGAACGCTATGGCCCCTGGCGCTTCATCCGCCCCGAACCGCAGGCGATGTGGACGCCTGCAATGTCTGACTGGCGCGCGCACGGCGAATTCGTCGGCGGCTCGGACGAGGAGGGCGGCGGGCGCTGGCGGCTGGAGCCGGGCGTGCCGCCGAGCTGGCCGCTCAGTCGCGGCGACATCAAATTCTGGGCGGCGAACACGCCC
>JADCGM010000056.1 GCA_020249025.1 Alphaproteobacteria bacterium | reverse complement strand
TGCTCTTCCGATCTCCGGCGGTCATCAAGGCGCTGTTCAACCACCCGCTGACCGAAAAGGGCCTCGCGGCGTTCCTGTCGGACTGGGAGAAGACCGGGCAGGTCATCGGCTGAGGGCGGAAAGGCCCAAGCGCCTGACCGCACGGCCTTTTCCCGCGGAAGTTCAATCAAAGTATAAAGCCGGAAGGGGATCACATCCGCATGCCGGCGCGAAGCGCCGTTCCATCCCCACCCTGCGAAAGAGCGTCCCCTACTCGCGCCGGGCGTGAGACGCAACTTGCATGCACGCAGGGGTTGTAGGACAGCGAAATCTTGGGTCAAAGCTGTCGACCACGTTCGATCAGCGGCAGGTCCACACACCGCCCGCACCCACCGCCCGCCGATTTCCCTTGCCGCCCCCGGCCATCAGGCAGATGCTGCGGGGTGCGAACATTCGTGGTGCGCCTGGGGAGGGGCTGCGATGGATGCCGATGACGGGCTGACCGCCCGGCGCGCGACACGCCTGTTCGGCGCCGCTGGGCTGCCGGAGGATCTGTCGCTGCGATTCACCGCCCTGCCGCCGAGCGAGGTCGCCGATGCGGACGACCGGCGCGCGCGGCTCGCCGGTCTGGTGTCGGACGAGATCGCGCCGCGGCTGGCGGCGCTGGCACCCGTGCTGCCGGTGCTGCATCCGAGCGATGTCGATGTCGCGGAGTTGGCGACGCTCGTGCTCGGCCGCGACGATCTGCGGGCGGCGGCGTTCGTGTCCGGCCTGCGCGACGCGGGCATCCCGGTCGATCTGCTGTTCACCGAACTGCTCGAACCCGCGGCGCAGCGGCTGGGCGCGCTCTGGGACAGCGACGAGATCGACTTCATCGACGTGACGCTCGGCGTCGGCCGGCTGCAGGCGCTGCTATCGGTGTTCAACCTCACCCACGATCTGGCGGCCTCGCCGGACCGGCGGACGGTGCTGATGTTCACCCTGCCGGGCGAGCAGCACGGGCTCGGCATCGGAATGGTCGAGCGGTTTCTGGAGGCCGGCGGCTGGAGCGTGGCGTCCGAGCGCGAGCTGCCGCTGCAGCCGCTGATCGGTCGCGTCGAGGAGCAGTGGTTCGCGGTCGCCGGGCTGACCCTGACCGATCCCGCCAATCTGCCGCGGGCGGCCGCCGCGATCGCCGCGATGAAGGCGAACTCGCGCAACCGAGCGCTGGGCGTGATGGTCGGCGGCCCGCTGTTCAACGGCAACGAGGAGCTGGCGCGCCGGATCGGCGCCCACGGCACGGCGACGAGCGCGCCGGCCGCGGTTCTGCTGGCGCAGCGCCTGCTCGACCGGGCGATCGCCGCCGACCGGACCGGCGCGGCGGCCTGACCGTCGTCGACGCGCGGGGCGCTAGCCGCGCTGGCGGGCCTTGCGCGCGGCGTAGCGGGCGTCGCGCGCCGCCTTCAATTCAGCCGCGGTCGGAACCGAGGGCGGCGGGGCCGGACGGCGGGCGGCCGCGGCGCGCTCGGCCGCCGCGTCGGCCTCGGCCTGAGCCTCGGTGCGCGCCTGCTCGCGGGCCGCCTTGGCCTCGGCGATCGCGGCGCGGCGCTCGGCGGCCTTGCGGGTCGCGGCGGCCATTTTCACCTGCGCCGCCGCCAGCCGCGCCGCCGCGACGTCGGCGTCGACCGCCGGCTTGTCGCGGAGCTTGGCGAGCGCCCGCTCCTTGGCCGCGCGCGCGGCGGCGATGCGATCGTCGAAACTGGGAATCTTGAAGCCGGCCATGAACATCGATCCTTCGGGACTGCGCCCGAGGAGAACCGGACGACGAACGGGTGAGAGGGGTCCGGCCGCATGATCGTTCGCGGCCGCTTGTGGTTCCCCACCCTTAGCACCAACGCCGCAATTCGACGAATCGCGCCGCGCAGAACCCGGCGGGCGGCCCCTTCCCCCTACCCCCTGCGCCCCCATCCGCGCTATCCTCGCGGGCCATGAGTACCGTGATCAGTTTCGAGTCCCGCGCACTGGATCGGCTGCGCGCCCGTGTCGCCCAGCTTGATGAGGCCAATGCCGATCTGCTCGCCTATGCGCGGGGACATGCCGGGGCGGTGGCGCAGATCCATGCGGCGTCGCTGGCTGCGATGGAGGCGGCGGATTTCGCCCATCTCGTCCATGTCGTGACCGCGGACTGGACCGATATCCTCGGCATCGATGCGATCGCGCTCGGGCTGGAGACGGCCAATCAGGCGTGGCGCGGGGAGACGGCGCTGCAGTTCCTCGACCGTGGCGGGGTCGATGCCCTGCTCGGCAGCGGACATGAGGTGACGCTGAGGAGCGTCGACGAGGGGGCGCCGCTGTTCGGGCCGGCGGCGTCGCTGATCCGGTCGGAGGCGCTGGTGCGGCTGCCGGCGCGCGCGCCGGTGCCGCAGGGGCTGCTGGCGCTCGGCAGCCGGCAGGCGCACAGCTTCGAGGGCACGCATGGTGCGGAGCTGCTGATCTTTCTCGGCGGGGTGGTCGCGCGGATGCTGGCGCGGCTGTCGGCGGGGGCGCGGTGACGGCGGCGCTCGGCCAGCCCGCGCGCGCGCTGGCGGCGGCGTGGCTTGCCGACCTCGCCGAGGGGCGGCGGCGCTCGCCGCACACGGTGAAGGCCTATGGCAACGCCGCGCACGGGCTGATCGACTTTCTGGGAGGGCATCTCGGCGGGCCGGTGACGGGCGCGGCGCTGCGCGATGCGACGCTGACCGATCTGCGCGCCTATCTGGCGGCGCGGCGCGGCGACGGGCTGGCGAATGCGTCGGTCGCGCGCGAGGTCTCGGCGCTGCGGACGTGGTTCGGCTGGCTGGCGGCCCATCGCGGGATCGACTGCGCCGGGATCGCGGGCCTCCGGAGCCCGAAGACGCCGAAGCGGGTGCCGCGGCCGCTCGCGCCGGTCGATGCGCGCGCGGTGGCGGACGATGCCGCAGCCAATGCGACGCTGCCCTGGGTGGCGGCGCGCGATGCGGCGATGATGCTGCTGCTCTACGGCTGCGGACTGCGCGTCGCCGAGGCGCTGGCGCTGACCGGCGCGGCGCTGCCGCTGGGCGAAACGCTGACCGTCACCGGCAAGCGGTCGAAGACGCGGATCGTGCCGCTGCTGCCGCAGGTGCGCGAGGCGGTCGAGGCCTATGTGCAGCTCTGCCCCTTCTCGCCCGACCGCGGCGCGCCGCTGTTTCGCGGGGTGCGCGGCGGCGCGCTCGATTCAGGGTTGGTGCGCAAGGCGATGCGGGCGGTGCGCGCGGGTCTCGGTTTGCCGCCGTCGGCGACGCCGCATGCGCTGCGCCACAGCTTCGCGACGCATCTTTTGGGGCGCGGGGCCGATCTGCGCGCCATTCAGGAACTGCTCGGCCACGCCAGCCTATCGTCGACACAGATCTACACCGCGGTCGACACCGCCCACCTGCTCGACGTTTACCGGAACGCCCACCCGCGGGCGTGAGGGGTCGCTACTCGCCGGGGGCCTTGGCCTGGATGGCGAGCGCGTGGATGCGATCGGGCGCGATCAGTTCGCCGAGCGCTGAATAGACGCGGCGCTGGCGGGCGACGCGGCTTTCGCCGGCGAAGGCGGCGGCGACGATGCGGACGGTGAAATGGCTTTCGGCGTCGTCGCCGCGATGCCCGGCATGGCCGCGGTGCTTGGCTGAATCGTCGAGGATTTCCAGCACGTCAGGCGCGAGCGCCGCGCGCAGGCGTTCGTCGATTTGGCGTGCGATCGGACCCATCGGCGTCTCCCGTCGTTGCTCGACAGCGCTATATAGTGACGATGACGGGCAGCAAGCGGCAGCAGCGGTT
>JADCGM010000055.1 GCA_020249025.1 Alphaproteobacteria bacterium | reverse complement strand
TCCAGCCGCGCCAGCGTCGCCGCCATATCCTCCACCGCGAACAGCAGCTTGCACGCCGCGTCCTCGCGCGCCTCGGCGGGGGTGGCGATCTCGAAGGTTGCGGCGATCTCCGGCGGGATGGCGTGGAGCGACAGCGCCGCGCCCGCGCCCATGCCCCCGCCCTCCGGCCCGGCGTGGAACGCGACCCAGCGGTCGGTGCGCGTCGCCTCGTCGACGGTCAGGCCCATGACATCGCGGTAGAAGGCTGTCATCGCCGCCAGATCGCGCACGAACAGCATCGCCCCCGTCAGCCGCATCGTCTCTCGCCCCCCTCGCCTGCCGCGTCCGCCGGCACCGGCGGCGGGCGGCGCAGCCTGCCAGGCTTCGCCGCGCGGCGCACGGGCGGCGGTGGGGGCGGAAGCGGCCGGCGGCTCAGTCCTGGCGCTCCGTGGCGTCCGTCTTTGCGTTGCGCATCTCCCGCATCCGCCTCACCGCCGCGATCTTGCGCTGGATGCCCTCGGCCAGCTCGCTCATCGGCTTGGGCCGGGGGCCGATCTTCGGACCCGGCCGCTTGCCGCCGCGGCCGAGCGACCAGCGGTGGAGCTTGAGCTGGCGGATCGCGTCCTCGGCGGTCATCTTCGGCATCGGCGTGTCGGGATTGAAGAATCCCGGAAAAGCGGCGCGGGCGGCGGCGCGGCGCTGCATATCCTCGACGTCGGCGCGGAGCAGCGCTTCCTTCATCCGGTCGTGGCCGATGGCCAGCGCCGCCTCCCATCGGGCGGCGAATTCGGGGTTGGTGCGGCGGCGGTGATAGGCCGACATCTTGCTGAGGCCGGCGCGCTCGGCGGAGCGGCGGACGTTGCAGCTGTCGGCGAGTGCCAGAAGGAAGGCGTCTTCGGTGGCGGCGGACCAGTTGGAGCGGCGGCAGACGCGCTTGAGGGTGCCGCCGCGGAAGGCTTCGATCTGCGGGTCGTCGGGAAGGAAGGTGATCATGGGGCCTCTTCGGTTTGGGAGCGATGCGCCGGATGTTCACTTTGTGTTCCGCGAAATCCTACTTTGCAAGGTGGGGGCAAGCGGGGGGCAAGCGGGCGGGCGCGGATCGGCGTGTGGCCCCTCGACGGGCGCGCGGGGCTGCGCTATCAGCATCGCCGCTCCGAGACCGGTTCGCCGGGCGCACGGGTCCGGGCGGGTGTAGTTCAGTGGTAGAACGTCAGCTTCCCAAGCTGAATGTCGTCGGTTCGATCCCGATCACCCGCTCCATCCCCTCCCTTCAGGGAGGGGCTACGGGGAGGGCGCTGGAGCTGCCGCGCCGCCCCTTCTTCTTCCTTCTTCTTCGTCATTCCAGCGCAAGCTGGAACCTAGCCGTGGTGCGCTGACTTACGGCCCGGAAGGAGGCTCCCGATGGCTGGCTTCCAGCTTGCGCTGGAATGACGGGAAGGATGTGAGGTTGTGCGGGCGGGCGCGCCCTCCCCTGCCCCTCCCTGAAGGGAGGGGAGAAGGTTACGCAGCCGCTGCTCCCGGCGCCGGCGCGGCCCGCAGCTTCAGGGACAGCGCCACGCCGATCAGCGCCAGCACCACCATGCCGAGGTACCCGAGCGCGCCGAAGTCGTCGTATAGATAGCCCGCCGCGAGGCTCGCCAGCGCCGCCTCGGGCGCGGCGGCGAAGCTCTGGTACATCATCTGCGCGGTCGGGGCGCGGTCGACGCCGTACCAGCGCTGGATGAGGCGCATGGTGCCGAGATAGGTGGCGGCGAAGCTGAGGCCGTGGAGCGCCTGCAGCGGGATCAGCCACTCGATGCCCGGCTGCTGGCTGAGCAGCGCCCAGCGCACGGCGGCGGCGATCCCGCCGGCCAGCACCAGCAGCGTCGGGTGGAAACGCTCCGACCATTTGCCGAGGAGGAGCAGGAAGCCGACCTCGACCGCGACGCCGATGCTAAACAGTGCCGAAGCGGTCGCCCCCGAAATGCCCGAGTTGATCCACACCAGCATGCCGAAGACGTTGTAGAAGGCGTGGCTCGCCTGCGTGAAGCCGGCCCCGAAGATCAGCAGGAAGAAGGCGGGCGCGCGGACCATGCCGAGCCCTTCGGCGAGCCGCTGGCGCAAGGGCGCGGCGGCGGAGGCGGTGTCCTGCGTTTCCGGGGTCAGCCACCACGCGCCCGCCGCCAGCCCGGCGCAGAGCAGGATCACCCAGGTCAGCGCCGAGCCCGCCCCGAAGGCGTCGAGGCTCCAGCCGATGCCGATGCTCGCCGCGACGAAGGCGAGCGAGCCGAGGCCGCGGGCCCGTGTGTATTCGAGGCGGCCCTGCGGATCGCACAGCCGCATCAGCCCGGCCTCGATATAGCCGACGAGCAACCAGTAGCCGGTGATGCCGCACAGCCCGAGGAGCAGGAGGAGCGCGACCCGCGTCTCGTGATCAACGCCGCTGTGGCCGACAACGCCCAGCAGTCCGAACGCCGCCAGCACCACGAGCCCGATCGCCTTGGGGCCGGCATGGCGGTCGCGCCGCCCGTCCGCCCAGGCGGCGGCGAGCGGCCCGGCGATCATCCGGCCGAAGCCGGCGACGAGCATGATCAGCCCGATCTCCTTGCCGGTCAGGCCTTGGCTCTTCTCGAACCACACGGGGAGGAACAGCAGGACGCCCGCCAGCCCTGCGAAATAGACGATGTTGTAAAGGGTCATCCGGACGTCGGCGCGCATGCCGACGGTCATTGCAGAGGCGGGCCGGTGGAGCAACCTCGCCGAACGGCGGATCAGGCGGCGGCGAGCGCCGCCTTCACCGCTGCGACCGCCTCTGCGCCCTTCGACGCATCCGGTCCGCCAGCCTGCGCCATGTCGGGCCGGCCGCCGCCGCCCTGGCCGCCGAGCGCGGCCGCAGCGACCCGGACCAGATCGACCGC
>JADCGM010000054.1 GCA_020249025.1 Alphaproteobacteria bacterium | reverse complement strand
TGCCGGTCAGCGTGTCGGCGAAGGCGCTGCCGACGACGCTCTCGATACCGCGCAGCACGTCGCCAGCCGCTTCCCCGCCCACGGCCGCCCCGGTGCCGAGATTGACGGACACGCCCGCGGTCGATCGCGCGTAGGTGACGACGTCGGTCCCGGCGCCGCCGTCAAGCGTGTCGGCGCCGCCGCCGCCTTCGAGCTGGTCGTCGCCCGCCGCCCCCAGCAACAGGTTGGTGCCGCCGTCGCCGCGCAGCGTGTCGGCCGACGCCGAGCCGGCCACATTCTCGATCCCGCGCAGGACGTCGCCGGCCGCATCGCCGCCCGATGCGGCGCCGGAGGCGAGGTTGACGTTCACGCCTGAGGCCGAGGCGCCATAGCTCGCGGTATCGCTGCCCGCGCCGCCCTCGAGCGTGTCGGCGCCGCCGGCCCCCTGCAACACGTCGTCGCCGCCGCCGCCGGTCAGGATGTTCGCGCTGTTGTTGCCCGCCAGCGTGTCGGCGAGGCCGGACCCGAGCAGATTCTCGATCCCCGACAAGGCGTCGCCCGCAGCGTCGCCGCCGGTTCCCGTGCCGGCGCCGAGATCGACCGCGACGCCAGCGCCCGAGCTGGCATAGCTCGCAGTGTCGTCGCCGCTACCGCCGATCAGCGAGTCGGCACCGTCGCCGCCCTCCAGCGTGTCGTTGGCCGCGCCGCCGTCGAGCGTGTCGTTGCCGGCTTCGCCGAGGATCTGGTCGCGGCCGACAAGGCCCGAGACATTGTCGTCGCCGCCGCCAGCCGAGATGATGTCGCCGAGCCCGAGCGCGGGAAAGACGAAGCCCGGCGCGCCCGAGGCATCGGTGTATTCAGCGTCCGCCGGCGACTGCACGTCCCTCACGATCGCCGAGTAGGTATTGCTGACGGTGGTCGATTCGCCCGCCGGACTCGTCGCGCTGACCTCGATCGTGATCCGGAATTCGGATTGCGGGGGCGGGGCCCCGTCGCCCGCGACCGAATAGAGCACCGTCACCCGCAAGGCGCCGCTGGTGAAGCCGGTGGGGATGGCGACCCGCCACCCGGTCGCGGTCTGCTCGCCGCCGAGCACCGAGAAGCCGGTCGGCAGGCCGCCGACCAGAACCGATGTCGGTGTCGCCTCGCCGGGGTTGGCGATGTTGACGAGGATCGTCTTGGCGAAGCCCGACCCCATGCTCTGGCCGCCGTCGCCGCGGATCGTGTCGTTGCCGCCGCCGCCCGCGATCGGCTCGCCGGCGGCCTGTGCGGCCGCACTGCTGTCGGTCTCCGACCCCGGCGCGCCGCCCGATCCGGTGATCGTCTGACCGCCGGTGCCCGACGACGAGCTCACGCCCGTCAGATTGACCAGCGCGGCGGTGAAGGTCACCAGCGCGACCGGCTCCGGCGGGGTCGTGTTCGGCTCCGACGGCTCGGCGACCGGGGCAGGGGGCGGCGCCGGCATGGCGGGCGAGTCGCTGGTCTTGCGCTCCGGCTCGGTAAACTCCTGCGCAGCGACCGACCGCGCCGGGGGCGGGAGCGGTTTCAGCTCGGGCAGCTGCGGCTGCTGGCGGACGCCGCCCTGATCGCCGGCGGTGTCGGCCGGCGGGGTCTCGCTTTCCGCCTGCTTGTCCTTGCGCTCCTCCGGGTCGATGACTGGCGCTGGCGAATTGATGTCGACGACCCCGACGGTCGCCAGCAGATCGGTCGCTGCCACTGCGCCATCGGTGAACTGGATGATCGGCGGCTTGTCGGCGGAGGCGATTTCGAGCGCGAGGTCGCGCAGCACCACCTGCTCGCCGCTCTTGAGGTCGAGAACGAGATCGGTCCCGAGCACGCGCACGCCGGCGATGTCGGACCTGGCGAAGCCGACGCTGACGCTCCATTGCGGCGAGATGATCTTCGGGGTGGCCATGGCGACGCCGTTGGCGGCTTTCTCCGATTGAGCGCGCTAGGGGCCGGTGGCGTCCGGGGTCCGCAGGCGCTCGAAGGCGTCGTCGGACAGCGGAGTCCGGAAGCGCAGGTGGTAGCCCTGCGAGTCGGTGCGGCGGATCGCAGCGGTGACCGCGACGCCGTCGGCGGCGAGCGTTACCTCCTCGCCCTTGCGGTCGAGCAGGTAACGGAGCGGCGGCCGGAAGATCGCCGCGTCGCGGTCGAGCTCGACGAGCATCCCCTCCGTGCGGAACGGCCAGCTGGCGGCGTTGAGCGTGACGGTCATCGTCCTACTCCCGGCCGCGGCTGACATGGTCGAGGTTGGCGATCAGCTCGCGGATCTGCTGCGTGTGCTTGGCCTGATCGCGGACGATCTCGTCGAGCATGTCGATGCGCAGCGCGCCCTGCGGGGTCGCCGGCGCCGGCGGCGGCACGGGCGCGAAGGCGCGGGCGAGGGCGTCGGCGATGCGCGAACCGAAGCCGTCGCGCCAGCGCTTGGTCCGTGCCCGCCGCGCGATCCGGCGCAGCCGGCTTTCGGCATTGCCGAGCGCGGTCGTCACCGACTGGGCCTCGTCGGTGAAGCGGTGCATCGCGGCCGCCGTCTGGCGGCTGGTCGTGCGCAGGTCGCCGACGCTGCGGTCGATGGTTTCGGCGAACTCGGCGATGACGTCGCTCGTCAGCATGTAGCGCTCGGCCGCGCGGTTGAGGGCAACCTGCTGCCGCCGGCTGAGCCGGTCCAGCCGGACGACATAGGTCGCCAGCTCCGACTGGCGGTTGGCGAGGTCGGCGAGCGCGGCGCTGATCGGCAGCAGGAACGGCGCCGGATCGACTACCGAGCGGATGTCGGCTCCGATTTCGTCGAGCTTGGCGTGGATCGCGGTCAGCGTCGCGCGTCCCTCAGCCCCGGCGGCGGCGAACTCGGCGAGCTTCATCTGCATGTCGGCGATCTGCAGCGTCGCGGTGGCCAGCGCCTGCTGCGTACCCGGATCGAAGGACACCACCGCGCCGCCCCCCATCGGGATCGCGCCGGCGCGCTCCAGCGACGAATACTCGGCGAGATATTCCTCGAGGTCGTGGCGCACCGCGGCCATGCCGTCGGCCATCAGCCGGTCGATGACGCCGATGGCGATCGAGGTCGACAGGCCGAACAGCGACGAGCTGAAGCCGACCGACATGCCCGACAGCGGCGCCTTCAGGCCGTCGATGAGCGCGCCGAAGCTGTCGCCGCCGGCCGCAGTCGGGGCGGCGTTCATCGCCGACAACAGCTCGCTCACCGACTGCACCGTGTGCATCAGGCCGATGAACGCGCCGAACAGGCCGAGGAAGACCTGGAGCCCGCCGAAATAGCCCATCAGCGACCGGCGTTCCGCGATCTCGTGGTCGATGCTCTTGAGGATCTCCTGGGCAGTGGCGTTCGGGATGTGGAGCCGCGACGACTGCTCGAACTGCTCGGCGATCTGGCGATAGGCCTGCTGCAGCAGCACCGGCCGCCCGAACACGATCGCCGGCCGCCCGAGAACATCGGCGGCCGAGCCCTCGCGGGCGGCAGCGGCGAAGTCGGCGCGCAGCGCCTCGATCGCCCGGACGTCATTGCGCAGCATCCAGACGACGCGCAGCGTCATCAGGTAGCAGAAGCCGAAGGTCACGAAGATCGACAGGTTGAGCGCGAGCTTCGCCATCAGGCCCGCGATGACGAAGTCGAGCGCATAGAGACCGATGCCGACGAGGATGGCGAGCACCGCCACCATCTTGGCGAACTGGATGTTGATCTTCCTCATCACCATGGGCGCGGCCTCACTTGCGCACCACGCGGACGAGGTCGGTCTCGACCCCCTCGCGAGTGACGCGGACGTTGACGCGGATGCGGCTCGGCGGGATGCCCGCCTCGATCAGCAGGTTGCGGGTCAGCATCGCCCGGTAGAAGGCGGTGCGCTGCGCCTCCGAAATGGACTCACCCTGCGCGGCGAAGGACCAGATCTCCATGGTGTCGTCGTTGGCCGCCTCGCGCTTCATCCGGTCGACGACGGTCTTCGCGTCGTCGGTGCCGTAGGCGAGGCTGCCGGGCGCGAACTTCACCCGCAGGATCGCATCGGCGCTGGTGATGGCGCGGCCCGTCTCGATGGCCGCGGCCTCGACCGGTCGCGGCGCCACGTCCTGCCGCTCGGCCGGGCTGGTGCGGATGGTGATCGGTTCCTCGCCGCGGATCGGGCTCGCGGCGGTGAGCACGGGACCGGTGTCCTCGATGATCGGGGCGGCCTGCGGCGAGGTGGTCGGCACGGCGACCTCGACCTTCACCGACGACTTCGCCAGCCGCTGGGTCGCCTGCATGGCGACCGCCTGCGCCGCGTCGCGCTCAGCCTTGGCCTGGCTCAGCACGCGCTGGGACAGCGCCAGCACCGCCGCCGACATGATCACCAGCATGAAGATGACGACCATGATGACCGCGGTCAGCACGTCGACGAAGGCCGGCCAGGCCGCGGATTCGTTACTGGCGGCCATGTCGCTGCGGCCCCGGCAGGCTGTTGAGCTGAGTGTCTCCCGTCACGTTCGTTCCCCTTGGCCGCCGTCTCCCGGCGCCGGCCTTCGCCTCGACCCGACCGTTCCGCATCGACGCTGCGGAGCGATCTATGACGCCGCCGTAACAGGTCATGTGTGAATCGTGAAGTAATTACACTTCATAATGGTGTACGATTCGGGAGCGACATGGCGTCGCACCCGTCTAGGTTGGTTTATCTAGTCACCTAAAAGGCACCCTAAAGATGTCCTGATTCTGCTTGATGGCGGATCGTCTGTCGGACTCGATCCTGCAACGGGTAATGATTGAAGAGGGGTGAATCGCCGAAACGGTTAATCCGGACTGAAAACACCCCTGTTTTGGTCGTAGATCGATCTTGGCATAGGCGATGTCTTGGAGAATAATCCGGCAGAAATAGATAATTGAAGTTTGTGAAGATAACGACATTTTTACACGTATGACGCGAGTTTATTTTCACCTCTCGCGGCGGCTCGGCCCAGTGTGGAGCCGGGCTAAAGGCCTGTGGTAGCTGCAGCCCGGGCCATGGGGCCGGTCGCCGCGATGCTGACCGTGATCCTTTTGCTGGCGGCGCCCCCGCTCGCACTCCCGGCCGCCAATCCGCCGGCGTGGAGCCTTGCCGTCATCGCGCTCGTCTATCTCGCCGTTTACCAGCAGGCCGGGCTCGCCTGGGGTCTGATCGCCGCGCTCGCGCTGCTTGCGCCCTTCGTCTGGCGCGGGGCCGAGCCGGCTTGGCCGGCGCTCGCCGCGCTCCATCTGCTCGCCGTGCATGCGTTGCGCCGCCAGGTTCGGACCCATGCCGCCGCAACCGGGCTCGTGGCGGCGGCGATCTATGCCGCGGTCGCCGCACTGGACCTGTGGCTCGCGCCTGGAGCGCCGGCGCTGTTGGCGGTGCGCGTTGCCGAAACCGCGTTGGCGATCGCGCTGGCGGCGGCCGCGCTCGACGCCTTCAACACCTCGTTCCGGTTCGACGCTCGCACCCGTCGCATCCGCCTCGGCCGACCGGCGCGGTCGGACTGGATCGTCGCGGCCTATGCGACGCTGCTCATCCTGCTCGGGGTGCAAGGGCTGCTCGCCGCCGATCTCGCCGCCGCCGGCTTTGCGGCGGTCTGGTCTGGCCCGTGGTTCGCTCCGGTGGCGCCGGCCGCCGAGGCCGCCGCCCGCGAAGTTGCAGCGGCGCTGCTGGGCTATGGCTGGATGGCGGCGCTCGCCTTCGCGCTGGCGCGGCTGTTTGGGGCGCTGGTCGATCGCTCGGTGCGCGGCTGGGCCGTCAGCCTCGCCAAGTTCGGTCGCTCGCGCGTGACGCCCGGCGCCCGGCTGCCGCTGCGCGAGTTCGACGACGCAGCGCGCGCCTTTGCCCGCGCCAACAACGCCTTCATGGCCGCGGTCGAGGCGCGGGACGCCGCCGCCATCATGGTCGACGAACTGCGCCGCAGCATCGGCCTCCAGCTCATCCGCAGCGTCCGCTTCACCGCCGACGGCGACAGCGTCGAGTTCGAGGAGCTGACGCCCGACGGCCGCT
Source organism: Alphaproteobacteria bacterium (assembly GCA_020249025.1). Taxonomy (GTDB): domain Bacteria; phylum Pseudomonadota; class Alphaproteobacteria; order Sphingomonadales; family Sphingomonadaceae; genus JADCGM01. The sequence continues at coordinate 667 of JADCGM010000054.1, read as the reverse complement.
TCCTGCGCCGGCTGTGGCCGATCTTGCCGGTCGATGCGCCGCGCGTCGCCACCACGCTCGCGGCGGGCGACTCCTTCTTCGAGTTCCGCCTCGCCGCCGATCCTGGCGAATGGTGTCTGCTCGTCGTGCGCACACCGGTGGCCGCGACGACCTTCCTGCGCGGCTTCTACTGCCGTCTGCGCCAGCCCCGCCCCGCGGTCGAGGCGATGCGCCAGAAGGCGCGGCTGATCGAGCTCGGATCGATGTCGGGCGTCATCAGTCACGAGCTGAAGCAGCCGCTGTTCACGATCAAGCTGGCCGCCGGCAACGGCCGCGCCGACCTCGCCGCCGACGGGGCGGAGGGACTCGACGCCGCCATCGAGCGGTTCGACCGCATCGCCGAGCAGGCGGCGCGGGCCGAGGACATCATCGGCCGCATCGTCCGCTTCGCCCGCGCCGAGCCGCAGGGTACCGAGGCCGCCGATGTCGACACCGTCATCCGCTCGGCGGTGGAACTGGTGCGGCCGGTGTTCGACCGTTCGGGCGTCCGCGTCTCCGCGCACTCAGAAGGCGACGGCCTGCGCGCGGTCGGCAGCCGCACCGGGTTGGAGCAGGTGGTTGTGAACGCGCTGCAGAACGCGCTGGAATCGATCCTCGAGAAGCGCCGCACCGCCCCCGATTTCCGCGG
>JADCGM010000053.1 GCA_020249025.1 Alphaproteobacteria bacterium | reverse complement strand
CGCGACATCGGGAAAGCCCGCGCCGGCCGGCCGCACCGTCGCCGCGACGTTGAGCCAGGACCGCGCCGCGATCCGCCGGCTCAGCCGCAGGTCCGCCCGCCCCCCGCCGAGACTCACACCGGCGCGGGTGCCGGCGAGGCCGTGGCTGGCGAGCGCGGAGAGCGCATCGAGCTGGCGACCGTCGACGACGACCCGACGCGGGGTGCCGTCGCCCATAAACACCAGCACCAGTTCGAGCGCCGCGCCCCGCGCCGCCCGGACATCGGCGGCGTCGGGCGCGGGTCGCGGCGGCACCGCCGGCGTTCGCGAGACCGCCAGCGCCGCGAGCAGGCTCAGCGCCGATGCAACGAGCGCGAGAAGAACGAGACCGCGGGCCACCCAACGCATGCGCGCCTGCTAGAACAAATCGCGCGCCGCTGCGACCGGCTGCGGCAGCAGGGCGCGGGCGTTAGCCGCGGCGGAGCAGGAACACCGCCTGCTCGGCGAGCAGGTTGGCGAAGACGGCGCTGACCGGGCGGCTGCGGCTGAGAAAGCGCGCGCCGTCGATCGCCGCGCCGCGCGACGCCGCCAACGCCCGGAAATCGTCGATGCTGCACAGGTGGATGTTGGGCGTTTCGTACCACTCGACCGGCAGCGCGGCCGTCATCGGCATCCGCCCGCCGAGCAGGATCGACAGTCGCACCCGCCAGTGGCCGAAGTTAGGGAAGGACACGATCGCGCGCCGTCCGATCCGCAGCAGCTCGTCGAGCACCTTCGCCGGCTCGCGCGTCGCCTGCAGCGTCTGGCTGAGGATGACGACGTCGAAGGCGTCGGCCGGATAGTCGCCGAGATCGGTGTCGGCGTCGCCCTGCACCACCGACAGACCGCGCGCGACGGCGGCGGCGACATCGCCCGCCGCCAGCTCGATCCCGCGCGCCTCCACGCCCTTCTCGTCGCGCAGCGCCGCCATCAGCGCGCCGTCGCCGCAGCCGACATCGAGCACGCGGCTTCCGGCCGGCACCATGTCGGCGATGACGCGAAGATCGCGCCGCAACGTCATGGCGCGCCCTTCAGGATCGCGGCGAACTCGGCCGACACGCGTTCCATGTAGTTTTCGGGCCTCGCCGGCGCATCGAAGCCGAGCGCCTTGTAGACGCCGTGCGCATCGCGCGTGACCAGCGCCCAGCGGCGCAGGCCCGCATAATCCGGATGATCGAGGTACCAGGCGACCATCCGCCGACCCAGCCCCTCGCCCCGGCAACCGTCCGCCACCCAGACGTCGGCGAGCCAGGCGAAGGTGGCGCGGTCGCTGATGGCGCGCGCATAGCCGACCTGTTCCCCGTCGCGGTAGGCGCCGAGGCAATGCGAGCCCCTCGCCGCGCGCTCGACGAGCGCCCGGGAGATCCCTGGCGACCAGTAGCTCGACGCCAGCCAGCCGTGGATGCGCCCGAAATCGAGCCGCGCCGGATCGTCCGACAGCTCGATCATGCCACCGCCCTCAGGAAGCCGTCGACGACACGGTTGAGCTCGGGCGCCTCGAGGAGGAAGGCGTCGTGCCCGAACGGCGATTCGAGCTCGACGAAGCTGACCTGCGCGCCGGCGGCATTGAGCGCGCGCACGATCCGTCGCGACTCCGCGGTCGGGTACAGCCAGTCGCTGGTGAAGCTGACGACGCAGAAGCGCGTCGCGGTGCCCCGGAACGCGTTCGCCAGCTGCCCGCCATGCGCCTCGGCCATGTCGAGATAGTCCATGGCGCGGGTGATATAGAGGTAGGAGTTGGCGTCGAAGCGCTCGACGAAGCTGATCCCCTGGTGGCGCAGATAGCTTTCCACCTGGAAATCGGCGTCGAAGCCGAAGCTCACCGCCTCGCGGCCCTGCAGCCGGCGGCCGAACTTCGCGGTCAGCCCTTCCTCCGACAGATAGGTGATGTGCGCCGCCATCCGCGCCACCGCGAGGCCCGCGGCCGGCGGATCGCCCGCGGCGTAATAGTCGCCGCCGCGCCACTTGGGGTCGGCCATGATCGCCTGCCGCCCGACCTCGTGGAAGGCGATGTTCTGCGCGCTGTGCCGCGCTGCCGAGGCGATCACCACCGCCGAGCGCACCCGGCCCGGATAGGTCGCCGCCCATTCGAGTGCCTGCATCCCGCCCATCGACCCGCCGACGACCGCGGCCAGCGTGCCGACGCCCAAGTGATCGAGCAGCATCGCCTGCGCGCGCACCATGTCGCGGATGGTGATGACCGGAAAGCGCATCGCGAAGGGGCTGCCGTCGGGCGCGAGGCTCGCCGGGCCGCTCGATCCCATGCAGGAGCCGAGCACATTGGCGCAGACGATGAAGTGCCGCTCCGGGTCGATCGGCTTGCCCGGCCCGACCATGCGCACCCACCAGCCGGGCTTGCCGGTGATCGGGTGGGCGGAGGCAACATGCTGATCGCCGGTCAGCGCATGACAGATAAGGATGGCGTTCGACCCGTCGGCACTGAGCGCGCCATAGGTCTCGTAGGCGATCTCGACCGGGGCGAGCTGCGCACCCGAATCGAGCGTGAGCGGCCCCGCCAGCCGCACCCGCCTGTCCAATCCGAAGCGTTCGTCCCCGCTCATGCCCTCGTGCGCCTAGGCGAGCGCGGCGCGCTTGTGAAGGGCAGGCTGCGCCGCTAGCGATGCAAGCCATGCGCGTGATTGGCGATTACGACCGCGACGGCTACGCCCATGTCGAGGGGCTGGTGTCCCCCGACGTGGCGCAGGCGCTGCTGCGCCAGCTGAAGGCCGATCTCGGCGCAGGCGCGATCCCGCTCAGCGGTGTGAAGGACTTTCCGAACCTGCTCGAACGCCCCGCCTTCGAGCTGTACGGCCATCATTATCCGCCGCTGCTCGCCTTTCTCTGGGGGCTGACGCCAACGGTCAGCCGCCTCATCGGCCGCGACCTGCTGCCGACCTACGACTATCTGCGCATCTACCGCGAGGGTGACCTCTGTAAGGTCCACTCCGACCGCTACGCCTGCGAGCATTCGCTGTCGCTCACCCTCGATTATTCGGACGGCGAGCCCTGGCCGCTCGAGGTCGAGCGCGCTGCGACCCAGCCCTCGGCGCGCGTCGAGCCCGATTTCGGCGGCAGCGCCTATGGGTCGGTGGCGATGGCGGTCGGCGATGGCGTTCTCTACCAGGGCGTTACCCACCGCCACGGCCGGACCACGCCCAATCCCAACGCCTGGTCGGCGCATCTCTTCCTGCATTGGGTGGAACGCGGCGGCCCGCATGAGGACCAGGCCTTCGACGGCCGCCTCCACGACGACAAGGTCAACTTCAGCTTCGCCTGACCGGGGCGCGCCCTTGACCTGCCGCCGCCACCGCCCCATCTGGCGCGCCGGAGGCGCAGGGGCATGTGGTTTTTTCGCTATGAACGGCCGATTCCGGTCCCCGGACACGAGGTCCGCGCCGTCATCCGCAGCGGGCTGAAGCAGATCGAGACCACGCTGTTCGTCGACGGCGTCGCGGTCGCCAGCGACCTGACCAACGCGCTCGCCGGGGACACCCGCAACCACCACGTCGCCGCCACGCTGCCCGATGGCCGCCGGCTCGCGGTCGAGGCCGGCTATGTCAACATCTGGACGGTTGGCGTCGCCGCCTGCCTCGACGGCGCGCTGATCCATGAAAGCCACCCCGGCAAGACCATCGCCTGGCCCATCGGCCCCAAGGGCGATCCGGCGCAGGCCGCCGCGACCGCCAAGCGGAACGCCGAGCAGTGGGAGCGCAACAAGCCCTCGCTCTATGCCGACATCGCGCTCGGCATCCTGTTCTTCGCCGTCGCCAAGTTCACCGACCTGACGACGGCCGCACTCGTGGGCGCCGCCGCCGGCCTCGGCCTCGTCGTCGTCCAGCGCTTCGTGAAGGTCGATCTGCTCGGCGGCATGGCGATGTTCGGCATCGTCATGCTGCTGATCTCGGCGGGCTTTTCGGTCGCCTTCCAGGACGATTGGGCGGTGCAGATGCGCTCGACCGTCCTCGGCGTGATCGCCGCCGTCATCTTCCTTACCGATGCCGCGTTCGGTGGACGCTGGATCGGCCCGCGCATGTCCCGCTATCTGGTGCAGTTCGATCCCGAGCCGCGGCGGCTCGCCTTCGGCATGGGCGTCGTCGGCCTCATCATGGCGGCGGCGAACTGGCTCGTCGTCGAGGTCGCCAGCGAGGACCAGTGGCTGTTCTACACCACCTTCCTCGATGCGGTGCTGGCGATGTCGCTGTTCTTCGTCATGCTGAAGTTCGTGCGCCGCCCCGCCACCGCATAGCTTGCGTTCGGCCCGCGCGCGCGCCTAAGACCCGCGCCATGACCGGACCGCAGCCGAAACCCTGGATCTCCGCCATCGATGCCTATGTGCCCGGCAAGGCCAAGGCCGACGGCGCGACGAAAATCCTCAAGCTCTCGTCGAACGAAAACCCGCTGGGGCCGAGCCCGAAGGCGGTGGCGGCGATGGCCGCGGTCGCGGGCGACAGCCACCGCTACCCGGACGGCGGCGCGACCGCACTGCGCGAGGCGATCGCCGCACTCCACGGCATCGAGGTCGAGCGCATCGTCTGCGGCACCGGCTCCGACGAGATCCTGCAGCTGCTGCCGACGATCTACGCGACCGTTGGCGACGAAGTACTCTACGTCCGCCACGGCTTCATGGTCTATCCGATCGCCGCGATGCGCGCCGGCGCGACCCCGATCGCCGCGCCCGACGCCGACTACACCGCCGACGTCGATGCGATCCTCGCCGCCGTGACCCCGCGCACCCGCGTCGTCTTCCTCGCCAATCCGAACAACCCGACCGGCACCATGCTGCCGCGCCGCGAGGTCGAGCGGCTCCATGCCGGGCTTCCGGGCGACGTTCTGCTCGTGCTCGATGCGGCCTATGCCGAATATATCGACGATCCCGATTATGAGGACGGGATCGGCATGGCGCGGCATCTGCCCAACGTGCTGACCACCCGCACCTTCTCGAAGATCTACGGGCTGGCCAGCGAGCGGGTCGGCTGGGCCTATGGTCCGCAGCTGGTGATCGATGCGCTCAACAAGGTGCGCGCGCCGTTCAACGTCACCACCGCGGGCGCCGCGGGCGCCATTGCCGCGCTCGCCGATCAGGACTGGGTGCGCCACTGCCGCGACCACAACACCCGCTGGCGCACCTGGCTCGCGGACGAGATCGCCAAGCTCGGCAACGCCGGGCTGCGCGCGGTGCCGTCGGCCGCCAACTTCATCCTCATCACCTTCCCGACCGAAGGGCCGCACACCGCCGAGGCCGCCAACGCCGCCTTCACGGCGCAGGGCATCCTCACCCGTTGGCTGCCCAAGCAGGGCCTCGCCAACGGGCTGCGCATCTCGATCGGCACCGAGGACGAGACCCGCGCCGCCGCCGACGCGCTGCGCCGGTTCGTCGGGGCCTGAGCCGGCGATGCTGCCGTTCGCGCGTGTCGCCGTCATCGGCTGCGGGCTGATCGGCTCGTCGCTGCTGCGCGCGGTGCGCACGCACATGCCGACCGTGCGGCTGACCGCGACCGACGCCGATCCGGCGGTGCGCGCCCGCGTCGTCGAGCTGCAGCTGGCCGACGATGTCGCCGACAATGCCGGGGCGGCGGTGGTCGACGCCGACCTCGTCGTGCTGTGCGTACCGGTCGGCGCCATCGGAGCGGTCGCGACCGAGATCGCGGGCGAACTTGCGCCGGGCGCCATCGTCTCCGACGTCGGCTCGGTGAAGGCGAGCGTTCTCGCCGACCTCAGCGCCGCTCTGCCGGGCGTCGCCATCATCCCTGCGCACCCCGTCGCCGGCACCGAGAGGTCGGGTCCCGACGCGGGCTTCCCCAGCCTCTTCCATCAGCGCTGGTGCATCCTCACCCCGCCCGAGGGCGCGGACGAAGCCGACATCGCGCGGCTCGCCGCCTTCTGGAGCCGCCTGGGCTCCAACGTCGAGACGATGGACGCGCGCCACCACGATCTCGTGCTGGCGGTGACGAGCCACATCCCGCACCTCATCGCCTATTCGATCGTCGGCACCGCCAGCGATCTCGAAGGCGTCACCAACTCCGAGGTGATCAAGTTCTCGGCGGGCGGCTTCCGCGATTTCACCCGCATCGCCGCCTCCGATCCGGTGATGTGGCGCGACGTGTTCCTGTCCAACAAGGATGCGGTTCTCGACGTGCTCCAGCGTGTCACCGAGGATCTGACCGCGCTCCAGCGCGCGATCCGCTGGGGCGATGGCGACACCCTTCACGACCGCTTCGCCGCCTCGCGCGCGATCCGCCGCGCCGTTATCGACGCCGGGCAGGACACCGCCGCCCCCGACTTCGGCCGCGACCACAAGTGAGCCGCCGCGACCGCCGCCGGATCACGGGGCGGATCGCCTATCTCGATGCCGCCGGCGCACCGACCGGACGGGAACTCTTCTCGATCTCCGTCCACGCCGACGGCTCGCGCATCCTCCGCGCCCAATGCGAGATGGACGACGACGCGCTCGTCCGCGACGCGCTGCTGGTGCTCGATCCCGCGCTGCGCCCGGTCGAGGCCTTCGTCCGCATCGTCGAGAGCGGCCGCGCCGTCGGCAGCCGCCATTATCCCGAAGCAGAGCTGGCCGGGGCGGACTTCTTCGGAACGCATGCGCTGTTGAACGACGCCTGGATGGCGCTGCTCGGGACCGGCCTCGCCGACGGCGAGAGCCGCACGCTGACCGGCTTCGCCTGCTCGCATCAGGCCAATGGCGGCGGCGTCCCGGCGCTGCTCCCGAGCACCGTCACCCTCACCCGCATCGCCGCCGAACCGGTGACCGTGGCCGCCGGCGCGTTCGACACCGTCCACTGGACCCTCACCTACGGCGGGCACACCCCCATCGACGTCTGGACGACGGGCGAGGACGCAATCCTCGTCCGCATGAGCTGGGACCACCTCGCTGCCAGCTACGAACTCGTCCAACTGGACGGAACGGGTCCGTCCGACTAGGGTG
>JADCGM010000052.1 GCA_020249025.1 Alphaproteobacteria bacterium | reverse complement strand
GGGCGGCGAAGACGGCGAAGGAGCGCGCCACCGTGCTCCGCCGCTGGTTCGACCTGATGATGGCGAACCAGGAGGATCTCGCCCGCATCATGACCGCCGAGCAGGGCAAGCCGCTGCCTGAGTCGCGCGGCGAGATCGCCTATGCCGCCTCCTTCATCGAGTGGTTCGCCGAAGAGGGGAAGCGCGTCTACGGCGACGTCATCCCGAGCCACGCCGCCGACAAGCGCATCGTCGTCATCAAGCAGCCGATCGGTGTGACGGCGGCGATCACGCCGTGGAACTTCCCGGCGGCGATGATCACCCGCAAGGCCGGCCCGGCGCTGGCCGCCGGCTGCGCGCAGGTGATCAAGCCCGCGACCGCGACACCGCTCTCGGCCTTCGCGCTCTGCGTTCTCGCGGAGGAAGCGGGTGTGCCCAAGGGGCTGCTGTCGTGCATCACCGGCTCGGCCGCCGAGATCGCCGACGAGATGACGGCGAACAGCCTCGTGCGGAAGCTGAGCTTCACCGGCTCGACCGAGATCGGGCAGGCGCTGATGGCCAAATGCGCGCAGCATGTGACCAAGGTCAGCCTCGAGCTCGGCGGCAATGCCCCGTTCATCGTCTTCGACGACGCCGATCTCGATCAGGCGGTGATCGGCGCGATCCAGTCGAAATTCCGCAATGCCGGCCAGACCTGCGTCTGCGCCAACCGCATCTATGCGCAGGCCGGCATCCATGACGCCTTCGTGGAGAAGCTGGCGGCGGCGGTCGCGAAGCTGAAGATCGGCAACGGCGCGGACGCCGGCACCGACATCGGCCCGATGATCGACGAGGCCGCGGTCGCCAAGGTCGAGGAGCATATCGCCGACGCGCTGGCGAAGGGCGGACGCCTCGTCTCGGGCGGGGCGCGCCACGATCTCGGGCGCAGCTTCTTCGCGCCGACCGTCGTCGCCGGCGTCACCCGCGACATGGCGGTGGCGCAGGAGGAAACCTTCGGCCCGCTCGCGCCGGTGTTCAAGTTCACTGACGAGGCGGATGCGATCCAGCAGGCCAACGACACCCGCTTCGGCCTCGCCGCCTATTTCTACGCGCGCGATCTGGGGCGCGTCTGGCGGGTCGCCGAGGCGCTCGAATATGGCATCGTCGGGGTCAATTCGGGGATCATCTCGACCGAGGTCGCGCCCTTCGGCGGCGTCAAGGAATCGGGCATCGGCCGCGAAGGCTCGAAGTACGGGATCGAGGACTATCTCGAGATCAAATACATGCTGCTGGGCGGCATCGACCGCTAGAGAGCGCCATGGCCGCCGAACCCGTCATCCTCGACTGCGATCCCGGCGTCGACGACGCGGTGGCGCTGCTGCTCGCTCTTGCGGTGCCCGAGGCGATCGAGCTGCTGGCGGTGACGACGGTGGCAGGCAACGTCCCGCTGGCGCTGACCGCGCGCAACGCCCGCATCGTCCGCACGCTTGCCGGCCGTGAGGACGTGCCGGTGTTCGCCGGCGCCGAGCGCCCGCTCGTCCGCGCCCCGACCTTCGAGGCCGAGCATGGGCCGAGCGCCTTTCACGGCGAGACCGGCCTGGGAACGCTGCCGCTGACTGCGCCGAAGGGGGACCTCGCCGACGGCTTCGCCCCCGACGCCATCGTGAAGCTGGCGATGGCGCGACCGGCGGGGACGGTGACGCTCGTCGCGGTCGGGCCGCTGACCAATGTCGCGCTGGCGCTTGCCGCCGAGCCGCTGTTGGCGGAACATCTGAAGCGCATCGTCATCATGGGTGGCGCGCGGTCGGCAGGGGGCAACATCACCGCATCCGCCGAATTCAACATCTACGCCGATCCCGAGGCGGCGCAGGCGGTGTTCACCAGCGGCGCGCCCATCGTCGCGCACGGACTCGACGTGACGCACGCGGTGCGCGCGACGCCGGAGCGGATCGCGCGGATCGCGGCGATCCCGACCGCGCGCGCGCAGGCGGCGGCCGAGCTGCTGCGCTTTTCGCACGGGGTCGCGCTGTCGATCGGCAACCCGAGCGCGCCGCTCCACGATCCCTGCCCGATCGCCTGGCTGCTCGCGCCCGATCTGTTCACGACGCGGCCCGCGCGCGTGGCGGTGGAGTGCGAATCGGAGCTGACGCGCGGCCACACCGCGGTCGAGTTCCGTGTCGATCCCGCCACCGCGCCCGTCGCCTGGGTGACCGGGGCGGATGCCGACGCGGTGTTCGCGCTGCTCGAAGACCGGCTGGCGCGCGCATGACCCCCCGGCTCGCCGTCGTCGGCTCGATCAATCTCGATCTCGTCGCGACCGCGGCGACCTTGCCCGCGCCGGGCGAAACCGTCGTCGGCGCAACGCTCGCTCAGCATCCCGGCGGCAAGGGCGCCAATCAGGCGCTGGCGGCGCGGCGGCTGGGGGCGGAGGTGCGGCTGATCGGCCGGGTCGGGGCGGATGCCCATGCCGACGCCGCGCTGGCGCTGCTCCGGGCCGATGGCGTCGATCTGGCCGGTGTCGCAGTCGACCCGGCACACCCGACCGGAGTCGCGCTGATCGCGGTCGACGCAAAGGGTGAGAATCTCATCGTCGTCGCCAGCGGCGCCAACGCGGCGGTAACGCCCGCATCGCTCCCCGATCTCGGCGAGGATGGCCTGCTCTGCCAGCTCGAACTGCCGGCCGAGACGGTGGCGGCGGCGGTGGCGCGGGCGCGCGGCTTCGTCGCGCTCAATCTCGCGCCAGCCGGGATACTGCCGGAGCCCGCGCTGCGCCGCGCCGACCTGATCGTCGTCAACGAGGGCGAGGCTGCGGCGGTGGGGCCGGGTCTGCATATGCTGCCCGGCCTAGTCGCGGTGACGCTCGGCGCGCGCGGGGCGCGGCTGTTCCGCGATGGCGATCTGATTGCCGAAGCGCTGCCGCCGCCGGTCACGGCGATTGATGCCACGGGGGCGGGGGATGCTTTCGTCGGCGCGTTGACGGTGGCGTTGCTGGAGGGCCGTCTACCCGCCGCCGCGCTCGGCTTCGCCTGCGCCGCGGGGGCGCTGGCCTGCACGGTCGCCGGGGCGCAGCCGTCGCTGCCGCGCCGCGCCACGGTCGACGCGCTGCTCGGCTAGCCTTCGCGCCCCTGCGCAGCCCATTTCTTGGCCCACGGCCGCCAGTCCTTGAGCAGGGCGACGAACTCGTTGCCGGTCTTGGTCAGCCGGTAGCCGCCCGACAGTTCGACGAGCCCCGCCTCGCGCAGCTCGGCAAGCCGCGCCGACAGTGTTGCCGGGTTGGTATCGGCCTCAGCCTCCAGCGCGCGGAAGCTCAGCGGGCCCTTGCGGATGCTCCACAGAATCCGCAGCGCGGAGCGCCGGCCGATCAGATCGAAGGCGGCGAAGATCGGCTTCGGCGCCGTGGGCGACTCGGTTTCCATAGCGGCACGCTAGCGCAATGGATTGCGATTTGCACTATTTCGCGACGCCGAGGACCGCGAGCAGCTTGACGTCGACGGCACAGTTCTCGGCCCGCTTCGCCGCCAGAAAGTCCGCCACCCCGTCGAGCGGCACGACATGAACGACGATGTCTTCGCCATCGACCCCGCCGCCCGGCCCGATTCGGGTCAGCCCGGTCGCGCGGAACAGGCGGAAGGTCTCGCCGACCATGCCGGGGGAGGAGGCGAACTCGCCGAGATCCTCCCAGCGATCGGCGCGATAGCCGGTCTCCTCCTCCAGCTCGCGCGCCGCGCTGGCCGCCGGGGCTTCGCCTGCAGTCCCGTCGCCCACGAGGCCGGCCGGAAGCTCGATGCAGCGTCGCCCCAGCGGCACGCGCGGCTGCTCGACGAGCACGACCTCGCGCGTGTCGGTCAGCGCCAGAATGACGGCGGCGGAGATCTGCCGGGCGCGCTTCACATATTCCCACGGGCCGTCGACGACGACCTCGATCCACCGGCCCTGCCACACGGTCTTCACGCGACCGATCCTTTCGCCTAATTGTCCGGACAAATTTGCCGCGGAGACCCCCGATGAAGCAGGAACGCATCGACTGGCCGAACGGGGAGAAGGTCGCCCTGTCGATCGTCGTCAACGTCGAGGAAGGCTCCGAGATGACGGTCGCGCGCGGCGACCGCGGCATGGAGCCCGTCGACGAGCTCGGTATCCACATCAAGTCGCCGATCCGCAACTACGGAAACGAGAGCAACTATCTCTACGGCATCAAGGCGGGCGCGCCGCGCATCGTCGGGTTGCTCAAGCAGTACGACATCATGGCGAGCTGGACGGTCGCGGCGATGAGCCTCGAGAACCATCCCGAGATCGCCGCCGCCATCGCCGAGATGGGCCACGAGCCGGTCAGCCACGGCTGGCGCTGGGTTCACCAGTTCAAGATGGACGAGGCGGCCGAGCGCGAGTTCATCGCCAAGGCCACCGCCAGCATCGAAAAGACCGTGGGGGTGCGCCCCTATGGCTGGCTCAGCCGCTATTTCCACACAGACAACACCCGCCGCCTGCTCGTCGAGGCGGGCTATGAATATCATATGGACGATTATTCGGGCGACGTGCCCTTCGCCTCGCCCGACGGGCTGCCCATCACCATCGTCCCCTATCAGCTCGATTCGAACGACATGAAGATGTGGACCGACCCGTCGCTGACGCCGCGGGCCTGGCTGCAATATGCGATCGACTGCTTCGACCAGCTCTACCGCGAGGGCGAGGCGGGCTATCCGAAGATGATGAGCCTGGGGCTCCACCTGCGCATCATCGGCCGCCCGGGTCGCATCTGGGCGTTCGTGGAGTTCCTGAAGCACGTCCGCTCGAAGCCCGGCGTGTGGATCACTACCCGCCGCGCCATCGGCCAGCATTTCCGCTCGCTCGCCTGACGGCGGGTCAGGCGGTCTCGATCCGCCACGGCGGGAAGCGCCGCGCCTCGCCGGCGCGATAAAGGCAGATCTCGTTGCCCGCCGGATCGAGCAGCCGCGCCTCGCGCCACAACCAGTCCTCGTCGCGCGGCCCCGACAGGATTTCGACCCCCGCCGACTTCAGCCGCGTCACCTCGGCGTCGAGGTCGACGCATTCGAAATAGGCGACGGTGCCGCGCCCGCCCGGGAACCCCGTCCGGTGCACCGAAAAGGTCGCCCCGCCCGGACATTCGAAGCGCGCATAATCGGGCGGCGAATCGACGATCTGCCGCAGCCCGAGCAGCCGGTAGAAGGCCACCGAGGCGGCGTAATCGTCGAGCGGGACGGTGACCTGATTGAGCTCCATGCCCTCATGAAACACCCGGTCGCCGCCGGGCGCAACGCTAGGCCGCCTTTCTTTCGCCGCGCGAAACCCCTAGATAGCCGCCCCCATGCAGATCCCCGGCGCCATCGATCCCGTCCCCGTGCCCCGCAGCGTGCCCGCGCGCGCCGACGGGCGCACCGATCTCGTCGGCCTGTCGAAGGACGAGGTACGCACCGAGCTGGAGGCGGCGGGCGTCGTCAACGCCAAGCTGCGCGCCAAGCAGATCTGGCACTGGATCTACAACCGCGGCGTCACCGACTTCGCGGCGATGACCGACATCGCCAAGGACGTGCGCCCGCTGCTCGCCGAAAAGTTCGCGATCGGCCGGCCCGAGGTGGTGACCGCGCAGGTGTCGTCGGACGGCACCCGCAAGTGGCTGCTGCGCTCGGCCGACGGGCAGGATTACGAGATGGTGTTCATCCCCGACGCCGACCGGGGAACGCTGTGCGTGTCGAGCCAGATCGGCTGCACGCTCAACTGCCGCTTCTGCCACACCGGTACGATGAAGCTCGTCCGCAACCTAACGCCGGGCGAGATCGTCGGGCAGGTGATGCTGGCGCGCGACGCGCTCGGCGAATGGCCGAGCCACCCGGAAGGGCGGCTGCTCACCAACATCGTGATGATGGGCATGGGCGAGCCGCTCTACAATTTCGAGAGCGTCAAGAAGGGCCTCGGCATCGTCATGGACGGCGATGGGCTGGCGCTCAGCAAGCGCCGGATCACGCTGTCGACCTCGGGCGTCGTTCCGATGATGGCGCGCGCTGGCGCTGAGATCGGGGTCAACCTCGCGGTCTCGCTGCATGCGGTGACGAAGGAAATCCGCGACGAGATCGTGCCGATCAACAAGAAGTATGGCATCGACGAGCTGCTGAGCGCCTGCGCCGCCTATCCAGGCGCCAACAACGCCCGCCGCATCACGTTCGAATATGTGATGCTGAAGGACAAGAACGACAGCGACGAGGATGCGCGCGAGCTCGTCCGGCTCATCCGCAAGTACAAGCTGCCGGCGAAGGTGAACCTCATCCCGTTCAACCCGTGGCCGGGCGTTGGCTATGAGTGCTCGGACGACGAGCGCATCGCGCGCTTCTCGGACATCATCTTCCGAGCCGGCATCTCCGCGCCGGTGCGCACCCCGCGCGGTCGCGACATCATGGCCGCCTGCGGGCAGCTGAAGTCGGCCGCCGAGAAGATCAGCCGCGCCGAACTCGACCGTCGCGCGGCCGAGAAGGAAGCGAGCTGGGAGACGGCGGCGGCCTAGCCGCAGCGCGCCGAGGCGACCTTGCCGGCGGCATCGGTCAGCAGGCTCAGCCGGTCGCCGCGATACTCCATCGTCACCGCCTGCCCGGGCAGCAGCCGCCGGGCGATGCCCGCACCCGCGGCGGTACGCGCCCGCTCCAGCAGCACGTCGCTGTAGGGCTCGCCGACCGCGAACTGCGCCTTGGCCGCGTCGCAGCGTCCCGCGCCATACACCGGCGGCGGGGGCGGCGGCGCGACGGCGGCGTCGCCCAAGGGCGCACCCGTCGCCAGCGCCGAGGTCACCGGGTTCAGATATTCCTTGTAGCGGAAAATCCGGCCCTGCCGGTCGGTCTCGAACTTCAAGACGTACATGTTGCGGTAGGGCGCGCCGTTCCCCAGCTCCATGTCGCCCGTCGTCTCGACGAAGGCGGTGCGGCGGTCGCGCGATTCGGTGACGATCTCGTTCGTGAAGTCGATGCGTTTGATGCGGGCGAAGGCGTTGTCGATGTAGCCCGCCATCACCGCGTCGCGCCCCTCGAAGCGCCGCCACGAGCCCGGCGTCGTCCGCCCCGAGCGGTCGAAGGGATATTCGACGACGACCTCGGGCGCGAGCAGCGCCAGCGCGGCGTCGCGGTTCTTCGTTTCCAGCGCGGCGATCATCGCACGCGCCGCCTCCGCCGCGCCGCGCGGCTTCGCATCTACGGGCGCGGCAAGGGCGGTGGCGAGCAGGGCGAGGGCGAGTGCGGCTTTCATGCCGCCGATCTTACGCCTTCGGCTTGCGGAAGCGATAGACAACCCGGTCCGTTTTGCCGCGGACCGCGGGATCGAAGACGAGCTTCGACTTGTCGTCGGACGACGAGCGCAGCAGGTCGGACTCCGCCTCCAAGACGAAGCCGGCGGCCTTGAAGTCGGCCTTGATGACCTCGGGGTCAATGCGGTGCAGCGCATCCGCCACCTTGCGGGTGTCGCCCCCGGCTTCGGCGACATGGTCGACGACTCCGACAATCCCGCCCGGCTTCATCGCCGCATGCAGCTTGGCAAGGAAGGCCGCCGGGTCGATCCGGGGGAACTTGTACTGTTCGCTCTCCCAATAGAGGTCGTGATAGGTCAGGTGCATCAGCGCGAAATCGAGCGAGCGCGGGGCGAGCGCGGTGTCGCCCGGCATCTGCGCCTGCAGCAGCACATTGGGCGTGCGCGCGCGCAGTTCGGCCCAGGCGGCGCGGCCCTTCTCGGTGAGGAAGCCCGGCGGCTCGAGCGCGATGACCGCACCCTTCGGCCCGACCGCCCGCGCCATCAGCTCGGCGTAATAGCCGTTGCCCGCCATCACCTCGACGGCGCGGTCGCCCTTTTCGAGGCCGAGGAACTTCAGCACCTCGACCGGCTTGCGGTCGGCGTCGAGCTTCTTTGCTGCCTCGGGGCGGTCAGGCGCTGCGACGGCGGCGGCGACATTGGCGGGCGCGGCGGCGAGCGGGGCCGACAGCGCCGCGAGGGCGACGGCGGCCAGCAGATGGCGGGTGAAGGTCATGGATGTGCTCCCTGTTCGTTGCGGCCATGATGCGCCCGCCCGCACGGGCTGGCGAGTCCGCTGCGCACCAAGCGCGCGCGGCTATCGACCAATGGCGTCGGTCGTCCGCCGGCGGCGCAGGATCACATACCAAGCCCCGGACCCGCCATGGCGCGGGTGGGCGGGGCGGAGCGCGGCGACATAGGGGCGCAGCGCCGGGGTCTCCAGCCAGTGCGGCAGCGCGCTGCGGATGACGCCGCGGCCGCCCTCGCCGCCGCGCGCGCCCTTGCCGGTCACGACGAGCAGCACCCGCGCGCCGTCACGGTCGGCGGCGCGGATGGTGTCGGACAGCAGGTCGAAGGCGGCGTCGCGCCCATAGCCGTGAAGATCGACCGCCCGCTCGGGCGCAAGCCGGCCACGGCGGATGTCGCGGTCCCAATGCCCGTCGAGCGTGGCGGCGACCGGCGGCGCGGCCTTGACGGGCGTCTTCGGCGGCGGGGCTGCGGCCGGGCGCACCGCGACGGCGGGCAGCGCCGCCGCCGGGAGCGGCCCCGGCGGATCGAATTTCATGCGCGGGCGATGCGCGAGCGGACGCACGGTCGCGGCCACCCGCGACCACAGCGCCGCTTCGTCAGGGCCGAGCTTGCGTGCCATCGCCGAGCAGGCGCGCCGCCGCCGCCTTGGGAAGCAGCACGACTGCGCGCCCCTGCCACGACAGTCCGCCCGCGACCTTGGCGGCGCGGTCGCCCGGCCCCCAGAACAGGTCGTAGCGGTTCGGCCCCTTGATCGCGCCGCCGATGTCCTGCGCCACCATCATCCGGCGGAACGGCGTCTGCGTGTAGCCCTTGGGGTCCTTGGCGTTCGGCTCGGGGATCATCGTGTCGATCCAGAGCGGCGCGCCAAGCGGGATGAACTGCGGATCGGCGGCGACCGACACCTCGGGCGTCACCGCCACGCCCATCGAGCCGAGCGGCCCTTCGCCGGTCAGTTCGCGGAAGAAGATGTAGCTCTTGTTCTCGCGCATCAGCGCCTTGCCCTGCTCGGGGTTGGCGCGCATCCAGGCGATGATCCCGTCCATCGTCGCCTGACCCGGGCCGAGCGCGTTCATCTCGCGCAGCCGCTTGCCGATGCCGACATATTCGCGGCCGTTCTGCCCGTCGAAGCCGATGCGCATCACCGAGCCGTCGGGCATCCGCACCCGGCCCGAGCCCTGAATGTGCAGGAAGAACAGGTGATAGACGTCCGCGGCGTAGGCGAGTTCGAGGTTACGCCCGGCCAGCGCCCCGTCCTCGATCTCGGCGCGCTCGAAATAGGGGACGAGAGTCGCGTTGACGACGCGGCCGCGGACGCGCCGGCCCTTGAGGCTCTCGGTGAACTGGCCGAGATCGACCTCGATGAGATCGGACGGCCGCCGGTAGATCGGCACGCTGGCGGTGGCCGTCGGGGTGCGCGAACCCTCGATCTCGGGCTCGAAATAGCCGGTGTTGAGGCCCTGACCGGTGCCGATCACGACCGCGGTGAACTCACGTTCGAAGAAGCGGCGCGCGTCGCTGTCGGTGGCGGCGCAGGCGGCGGCCCAGTCGGCGGGCTGGGTCAGACCGCTCGGATCGGGCCGGCGGGAGACCTGGCGGCAGGATTTGCGGAAGGCGGCGAGGGCGGGGCCGAGGTCGGCCTCGCGCCAGCTCGGCAGCTGACTCAGCGCCGGGCCGGGGGTCACGCCGGCCTCGACCGCGGTGCGCGCGGTCGCATAGGGCTGCGGCGGCGGCACCGGCGCCGGCGTGGCGGTGACGGGGGGCGGCGTGGTCGCGGTCGGCGGTCCGGCGCGCTGCGGGGCGGCGCAGGCGGCGAGCACCGCGAGCGAGGCGAGCGCAAGGCTCCGACCGAGCAACGACCGCATGAAACTCCCCCAACCGCCACGAACCGCGGCCCTTGTGCCGGGCGCGCGCGAATCTGTCGAGAGTCCGGCGTCGCTGCGGGCGATCACTCCGCCGCGGCGACCGCCTCGGCCTCGGCCTGCTGGAGCGCCCACATCTCGGCATAGCGCCCGCGCTTGCGCAGCAGCTGCGCATGCGTGCCGCGCTCGGCGATCTCGCCCGCTTCCATGACGATAATCTCGTCGGCGTCGACGATCGTCGACAGCCGGTGCGCGATGACGAGCGTGGTGCGATGTTCCGAGACGGCGCGCAGCGCGGCTTGGATGTCCGCCTCGGTCGCGGAATCGAGCGCTGAGGTCGCCTCGTCGAGGATGAGGATCGGCGGTGCCTTGAGCACGGTGCGGGCAATCGCGACACGCTGCTTTTCGCCGCCGGACAATTTCAGGCCGCGTTCACCGACCTTGGTCTCGAAGCCGTCGGGCAGATCCTTG
>JADCGM010000051.1 GCA_020249025.1 Alphaproteobacteria bacterium | reverse complement strand
TCATCTTTTCGGGCACCAGCCGGGCGAGCTCGGCGAGGTCGGCGGGCGTCGGGTTGCTGGCGGCGCGCGCGAGCACGTCGCTGCGTTTGGCGACGACATAGGCCGAGGCGGTCATCGTCTCGGCGGCGGTGCGCCAGAGCTTCGCGCCCTCCGTCAGGGCTTCCGCCCACAGTCCGAACATGGTCATGCCCCCCCAACCCCTCGCGCGCATGTTGCGGCGCAACGAGCATGTCCGTAAAGCGCTGCGCGTGTCCGAAGAACTCATCATTGCGCTACCCAAGGGCCGCATCCTCAAGGAGGCGCTGCCGATTCTGGCGCGCGTCGGCATCGAACCCGAGCCGGCCTTCGCCGACGAGAACAGCCGCGCGCTGAAATTCGCGACCAACCTGCCGCATGTGTCGCTGGTCCGCGTCCGCTCCTTCGACGTCGCGACCTTCGTCGCCTTCGGCGCGGCGCAGCTCGGGGTCGCCGGCAACGACGTGTTGATGGAGTTCGACTTTTCCGAAATCTACGCACCCGTCGATCTTGGCATCGGGCGGTGCCGCCTGTCGGTCGCCGAGCCGGCGGCGCAGGCCGCGGGCGACGATCCGCGGGCGTGGAGCCACGTCCGCGTCGCCACCAAATACCCGAATGTCGCGCGCCGCCACTTCGCCGCGCGGGGCGTGCAGGCCGAATGCGTGAAACTGAACGGCGCGATGGAGCTGGCCCCGGCGCTCGGCCTCAGCTCTCGGATCGTCGATCTCGTCTCGACCGGGCGGACGCTCGTCGAGAACGGGCTCGTCGAGGTCGAGCAGATCGCCGAGGTGAGTTCGCGGCTGATCGTCAACCGCGCCGCGTTCAAGACTCGCGCGGCCGAGATCGTGCCCTGGGTCGAGCGTTTCCGCGCAGCGGTGTCCGATGCAGCGAATTGACGCCTCGCAGCCCGGCTTCGCCGCCGCCTTCGACCGGCTGGTCGAGGAGGGACGCGAAACCGATGTCGCCATCGCCGGACAGGTGCAGCAGATCATCGCCGACGTCGCGCGCAACGGCGATGCGGCTCTCGCGTCGCTGACGCTGAAGTACGACCGCATCAATCTCGACCAGACGGGCATCGAGGTGACCGTGGCCGAGATCGACGCGGCTTGCGCAGCGGTCGCGCCGGAGCTGATGGATGCGCTGACGCTCGCGGCCGAACGCATCCGCGCCTTCCATGCGCGCCAGCTGCCGATCGATCACGAGAGCGTCGATGCCGCGGGCGTGCGCGCCGGCTGGCGCTGGGGGCCGGTCGATGCGGTCGGGCTCTATGTACCGGGCGGGCTCGCCTCCTATCCGTCGTCGGTGCTGATGAACGCGATTCCGGCGAAGGTCGCGGGCGCGGGGCGGCTCGTGATGACGACGCCGACGCCCGACGGCCGCCTCAACCCCGCGGTGCTGGCGGCCGCCCGGATCGCGGGTGTCGATGCCGTTTACCGCGTCGGCGGCGCGCAGGCGGTGGCGGCGCTCGCCTATGGGACGGCGACGATCCCGGCGGTCGACAAGATCGTCGGGCCCGGCAACGCCTGGGTCGCGGAGGCCAAGCGCCAGCTGTACGGGCGGGTCGGCATCGACATGGTGGCGGGGCCGAGCGAGATCCTCGTCGTCGCCGACGCCAACAACGATCCGGCCTGGATCGCCGCCGATCTGATGAGCCAGGCGGAGCACGACCCGACGGCGCAGTCGATCCTTATCACCGACAGCGCGGCGTTCGCCGAGGCGGTGTGCGCGGCGGTCGACGACCTCATCGCAAAGCTCCCGGCGTCGTCGAGCGCGCGGACGAGCTGGGATGCGCACGGCGCGGTGATCGTCGCGCCGATGGAGGCCACACCCGCGCTCATCGACCGGCTCGCGCCCGAGCATCTGGAGCTCGCCGTCGCCGATCCGCAGACGCTGTTCGCGCGTATCCGCCACGCCGGCTCGGTGTTCCTCGGCCGCTACACGCCGGAGGCGATCGGCGACTATCTGGGTGGGCCGAACCATGTGCTGCCGACCGGGCGGCGCGCGCGCTTTTCGTCGGGCCTGTCGGTCGCCGATTTCATGAAGCGCACGACCTTCCTCGACTGCTCGGCTGCTGCCATCGCCGCGATCGGCCCGGCGGCGGCGACGCTGGCGGATTCGGAAGGGCTGCCTGCCCACGCTGCATCGGTGCGGGTGCGGCTGGGGTAGTAACGCCTACCTTCCCTCAGCCAAAAAAGCTTTGTCATTCCAGCGCACGCTGGAACCCAGTCGTGGGGCGCCGCCTCTGGCCCGTAGGGCGGCTCTCGACGGCTGGGTTCCAGCTTGCGCTGGAATGACGGGACCTGGCGAGTTCTGGTTCTTGCCCCCCTCAACTCCGGCAGAACAGCTGGCCCTGGGCGATTCCGCACTCGGCACGGCGCCCGCCGCGGTTGAGGCGGATGCTGTTGGCCTGCGGGGCGAGGCGCTGGAGGTCGGCGGCGGTGGCGACGGCGACGCCGTTCACGGCTTCGAGGATGTCGCCCGGCTGGAGCGCGCGGAGCTGTGCGAGCGGGGCGCGGGCATCGAGCTGGACGACGACGACGCCGCGCTCGGGCAGCCCCGCGCCGAGCTCCTGCGCAAAGGCCGGTGACAGATTGCCGACGGTGACGCCGGCGAGCAGGCCGCTGCCGATCCGGGTGATGTCGCGGCTCGGCGTCTCGGGAGGCGCGGCGAGGCGCAGCGCGATGTTACGCGGCTTGCCGTCGCGGATGACGGTGACAGTGACGGTCGCCCCGACCGGCTGGGTTGCGATGCGGTAGCGCATCATGCCGGCGTCCGCGACCTCCTTGCCGTCGATCGCATAGACGACGTCGCCGGCGCGAAGCCCCGCCTGCGCGGCCGGCGAGCCGGCCGAAATCCCGGTGAGCAGCACGCCGGTCGGCCGGTCGAGGCCGACGCGCGGCGCGGTCTCGGCGGTGACGGGCTCGCCTTCCGCGCCGATCCAGGCGGTGACGAACTTGCCGGTCTGCGCCGCGCCGAGGAACATCCTCACCATGTTCGACGGGATGGCGAAGCCGATGCCGTTCGAGCCGCCCGAGCGCGAGAAGATGGCGGTGTTGATGCCGACGAGCGAGCCGTCCATCGCCACGAGCGCGCCGCCCGAATTGCCCGGATTGATGGCGGCGTCGGTCTGCAGGAAGAACTGGTAGTCCGAGACGCCGACCCCGGTGCGCGCCACCGCCGAGACGATGCCGTGGGTGACGGTCTGGCCGACACCGAAGGGGTTGCCGATGGCGATGACCACATCGCCGACCTCGGCCCGGTCGCTGTCGCCCAGCGGAACGACGGGCAACTGCGCGCCCTTGGGGTCGATGCGCAGCACCGCCAGATCGACGCGCGGATCGGCGAAGACGAGCTTGGCCGGATATTCGCGGCGGTCGGCCAAAGCGACGAGGATCTCGGTCGCGCCCTCGATGACGTGGTTGTTGGTGATGACGAGGCCGCTCGCATCGACGATGACGCCCGAGCCGAGCGAGTTCTCGACGCGCGGGCGCGGGCTCATGCGGCCCTGCCCGAAGAACAGCTCGTAGAGCGGATTGACGCGCTGCTGGACGACGCGGGCGGTGTAGATGTTGACGACGGCCGGCGCGACCCGCTTGGTGATCG
>JADCGM010000050.1 GCA_020249025.1 Alphaproteobacteria bacterium | reverse complement strand
GCCGCGCCTTATCCCTATCTGGCGCGCACGATCTGGGGCGACGTCGCCAACTTCAAGGTGCGGGACGGCTCGGTCGATCCGGCCTGGCGCGGCGACATCGGGCGCTGGCGCGACGGCTATTGGACGCGGTGGAAGGGAACCTGGGCCTATACCCAGGGCGACTTCGCCATCCGCCATGGCGACGGCAGCTTCTCGTTCCACGGCCGCAGCGACGACGTCATCAACGTCTCCGGCCACCGCATGGGCACCGAGGAGATCGAGGGCGCGATCCTGCGCGACAAGACGCTCGATCCGGACTCGCCCGTCGGCAACGTTCTCGTCGTCGGCGCGCCGCACCGCGAAAAGGGACTGACCCCGCTCGCCTTTGTCGTCCCCGTCGCCGGGCGCAAGCTCAGCCAGGAGGATCGGCGGCGGCTCGCCGAGCTGGTGCGGTCGGAAAAGGGCGCGGTCGCGGTCCCGTCCGATTTCATCGAGGTCAGCCAGTTCCCCGAGACGCGCAGCGGCAAATACATGCGCCGCATGGTGCGCGCGCTCGTCGAGGGCGGCGACACCGGCGATGCGACAACGCTGCGCAACCCCGAGGCGCTGACCGAGATCGGCGCGGCGATCGCCGCCTGGGAGCGCCGCCAGCGGCTGTCCGACGAGCAGGCGCTGTTCGAGCGCCACCGCTATTTCATCACCCAGTACAACGAGGTCGCGCCCGGCAAGCGGGTGGCGACGGTCACCGTCACCAATCCGCCCGTGAATGCCCTCAACGAGCGCGCGCTCGACGAGCTCGTCATCGTCGCCGAGCATCTGACGCGGCGCGACGATGTGGTCGCGGTGGTGTTCACCGGATCGGGCACGTCGAGCTTCGTCGCCGGCGCCGACATCCGGCAGATGCTGGAGGAAATCCACAGCCGCGACGAGGCGCGGGTGCTGGCGGCCAACGCCCAGCTCGCCTTCGCCAAGATCGAGCGGATGGGGAAGCCCTGCGTCGCCGCGATCCAGGGCGTCGCGCTCGGCGGCGGCATGGAGTTCGCGCTCGCCTGCCACTATCGCATCGCCGAACCCTATGCGCGCTTCGGCCAGCCCGAAATCCGGCTGCGGCTCCTGCCCGGCTATGGCGGCACGCAGCGGTTGCCGCGGCTGCTCGGCGACAAGCGCGGTGCGGACGGGGTGCGCGATGCGCTCGACCTCATCCTCGGCGGGCGCAGCATCGACGGCCCGGCGGCGCACGGCATCGGCCTTGTCGAAGAGGTGGTGGACGGCGCCGACGACGCGCTGTCGACCGCGCATGCGGCGGTGCGCGCCTATGTCCGCGACGTCGCGGCGAGCCCGCTCGGCAAGGCCTTCGCCGACCGCCAGGCGGCGCTGACGCGCTGGGAGGCGGACGCCGGCATCGATCTCGACGCCGTGCTCGCCGACGATTTCCTCAAGCGCATCCTGCGCCAGCTCGCCTGGGCAGGGCGCGGCAAGGCGGGCGAGCGCGCGCTCGATGCGGTGCGCACTGGCCTCGCGCGCGGCGTCTCGGCGGGGCTCGCCTGCGAGGCCGAGCATTTCGCCGACGCCATCGTCGATCCCGACGGCGGCAAGACCGGCATCCGCCAGTTCCTCGACAAGACCAGCCCGCCGCTGCCCGTCCGCCGCGACGGCGTCCGTATTGACGACGAGAAGCCGCGCACCGCCGCCGAGCTGACCGCGGCGGGCGAGCTGCTGCCCGTCGGCGCGCCCTTCTATCCGGGCGTGACCCCGATCCCGCGCTACCAATACGCCTGGGGCATCGCCCGCGACGCCGAGACCGGCGCGCCGCGCTTCGGCCCGCCCGCCACGCATGAGCGCGAGCTGATCGTCGACACGCCCGAGCCGGGTCCGAACGACGCGCTGCTCTACATGCTGACCAGCGAGGTCAACTTCAACGACATCTGGGCGCTGACCGGCATCCCTGTCTCCCCGTTCGACGGGCATGAGGAGGATGTGCAGACGACCGGCTCCGGCGGCCTCGCGCTCGTCGCCCGGCTCGGCTCGGAGGTGAAGTCGCAGGGGCGGGTGAAGGTCGGCGATCTCGTCGCGGTCTATTCGGGAACGAGCGACCTGCTGTCCCCGCTCGCCGGCGACGATCCGATGTATGCGGGCTTCGCGATCCAGGGCTACGAGACCGAGACCGGCAGCCACGCCCAGTTCCTGACCGTGCAGGCCCCGCAGCTTCACGCGGTGCCGCCCGATCTCACGCTCGAACAGGCCGGCAGCTACATCCTCAATCTCGGCACCGTCTCGCGCTGCCTGTACACGACGCTGAAGATCGCGCCGGGGCGGACGATCTTCGTCGAAGGCTCGGCGACGGGCACCGGGCTCGATGCGCTGCGAACTGCCGCGCGCACCGGGCTGCGCGCCACCGGCCTCGTGTCGAGCGAGGAGCGCGCCGCCTTCGTCCAGACGCAGGGTGCGATCGGCGCGATCAACCGCAAGGATCGGCGCTTCGCCGATCTGTTCACCGTCGTTCCCGAGGACCGCGACGCCGCGATCGCCTGGGAGGCGGCGGGTGCGGCTCTGGTCGCGGAATATAAGGCGCTGAACGGCGGCGAGCTGGCGCATTACGCCGTCAGTCACGCCGGCGAGACCGCCTTCCCGCGCACCTTCCAGCTGCTCGCCGAAGGCGGCACGCTCGCCTTCTACGGCGCATCGTCGGGCTACCACTTCAGCTTCATGGGCAAGCCCGGCGCGGCGTCGCCCGAAGACATGCTGCGCCGCGCCGAGCTGCGCGGCGGCGAAAGCATCCTCGTCTTCTATGGTCCCGGCACCAAGGCGCTGCTCGACGAGACGGGGCTGGAGATCATCGAGGCGGCGCGGCGCTTCCGCGCCCGCGTCGTCGTCGCCACCACCACCGACGGCCAGCGCGAACTGCTGCAGTCGCTGGGGCTCGAGGATGCGATCGAGGGCATCGTCAGCCTCGAAAGCCTGAAGCGGCGCGAGGGCGACAATTTCGACTGGCCCGACACGCTGCCGCGCCTGCCCGACGCCAAGGTCGACATCGAACGCTTCAAGGCGGCGGTGCGCGACTATCAGGACCGGGTGATGAAGCCGTTCGGCTCGGCGGTCGGCCGCATCCTGCGCTCGCCCGACAATCCGCGGGGCGCCCCCGACCTCATCGTCGAACGCGCCAACCAGGATACGCTCGGCGTCTCGACCTCGCTGGTGAAGCCGTTCACCGGCCGCGTCGTCTATGTCGAGGACCTCACCGGGCGGCGGCTGACCTTCTACGCGCCGCAGGTGTGGACCCGGCAGCGCAAGATCCTCATGCCAACCGCCGCGATCCTCGGCACGCACCTGTGCAACGCATTCGAAGTCCAGCGCATGAACGACATGATCGCCGGCGGCCTGCTCGAGGTCACCGAGCCGCTCGTCGTGGCCTGGGACGGACTGCCCGAGGCGCATCAGTCGATGTGGGAGAACCGGCATTCCGGGGCGACCTACGTCGTCAACCATGCGCTGCCGGCGCTCGGCCTGCGGACGCGGGACGAATTGCTCGAACTGTGGGCGGCGGGCCCGAACGAGGAGTAGCAGCATGGCCAAGGCACCCAAGGCGACCGCAGCGGCGGCGCAGGCGCAGCCGGCGTCCGGACGGCAGTCGGGTGGACGGCTCGCGGGCAAGGTGGCGTTCGTCACCGGCGCGGCCGGCAACATCGGCGGCTACATCGTCCGCCAGTATCTCGCCGAGGGCGCGACGGTGGTGATGACCGGCCGCACCAAGGACCGGCTCGACGCCGCCGCCAAGGCCGCGACGACGGATGCGGGCGTTCCCGCCGATCGGGTGATGCCCGTGGTCCTCGACGGCGGCGACATCGCCTCGGTCCGCGCCGGGGTCGCCGAGGTCGTCAAGCGGCTCGGGCGGATCGACATTCTCGTCAACAACGCCGGCTCGGCCGGGCCGAAGGCGCCGCTGGAGGCGCTACCGCTCGACGCCGAGGAGCTGGAGGCGCGCCGCAAGGCCGGGTCGACCGATACCGAGACGCTGAAGGACGCGATCCGCAACATCTTCGGCGTGGCATGGAACGTCGCCCGCGCGGTCGCCCCGGCGATGCGCGAGGGCGGGTCGATCGTGAACATCTCCACGATCTTCTCGCGCACCCCCTATTATGCGCGCACCGCTTATGTGGTGCCGAAGGCGGCGCTCAACGCCTGGTCGCGCGAGCTGTCGCTCGAACTCGGGCCTCGCGGCATCCGCGTGAATCTCGTCTATCCGGGCCCGATCGCCTCGGAGCGCATCCGCTCGGTCTTCGCGGCGATGGACAAGGCGCGCGGCGATGCCGCCGGCACGACGCAGAGTGAAATCTTCGACATGATGTCGCTCGAACGCAGCGTCGGCGGCGAGGCGAAGGCCAAGACCTTCCCGACGCCCGACGATGTCGCGACGACCTGCGTCTTCCTCGGCTC
Organism: Alphaproteobacteria bacterium; assembly: GCA_020249025.1. GTDB lineage: Bacteria > Pseudomonadota > Alphaproteobacteria > Sphingomonadales > Sphingomonadaceae > JADCGM01. The sequence continues at coordinate 663 of JADCGM010000050.1, read as the reverse complement.
CGACGAGAGCGCGGCCTACAACGGCCACGACTTCGAGGTCACGCACGGCATGACCGTGCGCAAGGAATCGCGCTCGGTCTATCTGGCGCGGCCGACGATGCGCTCGATGGACGGGCAGGGCCTGTCCGTTCTCATCGCCGCCGGCGACAGCTGGGAAGAGGCGCTGGAGCTCGCCAAGGTGCAGATCGCCTGCGGGGCGGAGGTGCTGCTCGGCCTGTCGCGGCAAGCCGACGTCGCCATCGCGCAGGCGCGGGTGAAGGCCGAGGGCATCGGCGACAAGCTCGAGATCCTGCGCTTCAACCGCACCGAGCCGGCGCAGATGGAAAAGGCGCTGGAGACTTACACCAAGGCGCATGCCCCGATCACCGGCGCGCTGTTCATGCCCTTCTACGGCCCCGGCGAGTTCTGCGGCCCGCTGACCGAGGCGGGCGACGATCTCGTCGAGCGCTGGATGGACGTCGAGCTGTTCGGCGCCGTCGCGCTGGCGCGGACGATGAGCCGCTACTGGAAGCGCTACGACCAGCTGATGCAGGAGCCGCGCTATGTCTTCCTGTCGAACCCGACCGACGGCCGCGGCGACATCTACGACCACATGATGCGCAGCGCCCGCGAGCAGCTGGTCCGCATCTGGCGCGACGAAAGCGAGATCGACGTCACCCACGG
>JADCGM010000005.1 GCA_020249025.1 Alphaproteobacteria bacterium | reverse complement strand
CGGGGCGGACGACGACGCCGCCGCGCCATTCGCGCGGCTGCAGCGGGCGGGCTTTCGCCGGCCGCCAGCCGTCCAGCCCGCGCTCCTCGAAGCGGTAGCCGAGGCCGTCGATGCGCACCGCGGTGTCGCGGCCGGAAACGATGGCAAGATCGCGCGCCGCGACCAGCCGGGCGGCAAGGCTCTCGGCCTCGTCGCCGACCCGGTCGCGCGCGTCGGGCAGCGCCAGCACGGCGGTCCCCGCCGCCAGCCCGATCAGCAGCACGACGACGAGCAGCTCGACGAGCGTGAAGCCGGTCTCGCCGCGACGGTGCATGTCACGCACCGCTCACGATGTCGGCAGCCTCGCCGTCGCCGCCCTCGGCGCGGTCGGAGCCGAGCGAATAGATCTCGAAGGCCTGCCCGTTCCGGCCCGGCTGGCGATACTTGTAGGGCTCGCCCCACGGATCGGCGGGCAGGCGCTTCAGATAGCCGCCGGGGCGGTAGCGGTCGGGCTGGGCGAGGCCGGCGGGCGCGGTCTGCAGCGCGGCCAGCCCCTGGGCGGCGGTCGGGTAGGCGAAGTTGTCGAGCTTGTACATCTCCATCGCCTGCTCGATCAGCGCGATATCGGCCTTGGCCTTTTCGCGCATCGCGCGGTCCTGGCTCGGCAGCACGTTGACGATCACGACCGTCGCCAGCAGGCCGATGATGACGATGACCACCATCAGCTCGACGAGCGTGAAGCCGCCCTCCGACGGGCGGCGGGCGGGACGGCGGCTACGGATGCGACGGAACAACATGGCGGACCTCATGGGGCGGCGAGCGTGTCGAGCTGGAGGATGGGAAGCAGGATCGAGAGCACGATCATCGCGACGACCCCGCCCATCACGACGATGACGCCGGGCTCGAGCAGCGACAGCGCGGTGGCGGTGAAGGCGTCGAACTCGCGTTCGAGATAGTCGGCCGCCCCTTCGAGCATCGTGTCGAGCTTGCCCGAGCTTTCGCCGCCAGCCGCCATGTAGACGAGCAGCGGCGGGAACACCCCGGCGCGCTTCAGCGCCGCCGACAGACTGCCGCCCTCGCGGATCGCGACCGCCACGTCCTCCGACGCCTTCCTCAGCGCGCGGTTTGAGACGGTGCGCGCGGTCAGCGCGAGGCCTTCGACGAGCGGCAGACGCCCGGCGATCATCGTCGACAGCGTCCGCGCCAGCCGTGCGGCATTGAGATCGCGCAGCAACCGCCCGACGAGCGGCAGAGTCAGCAGCCGCGTGTCGAAGCGAAGCCGGAAGGCTTCGTCCCGCATGGCCCGGGCGAAGAGAAACCCGCCAGCGGCGAGCCCCAGCAGGATCGCCCACCACCAGTTGGTAAGAAAGGTCGACAGCGCGATGACGATTCGCGTCAGCAGCGGCAGGGTCTGCCCGACATCGTCGAACTGCTCGACGACCTTCGGCACGACATAGATCATCAGCGCCGCGACGGTGACGGTGGCGACGACGGCAAGGGCGGCCGGATAGGCGATCGCCGACACGACCTTCGATCGCACCGCCGCCTGCCGCTCCTGGAGCAGCGCCAGCCGGGTCAGGATCTCGGGCAGCGTCCCCGCTCCCTCGCCCGCTGCGACCATCGCGCGGTAGAGCGGCGGAAAGCTCTTCGGCTCGCGCGCCATCGCGTCCGACAGCCGCCGCCCCTCGACGACGCCGGCATGTACATTGCCGACGATCCGTCGGACATGCTCGGCCTCCGACTGGCGGGCGATGGTGCGCAGCGCCTCTTCGAGCGGGGTCACCTGTGCGAGCGTCGCGATCTGCCGGGTGAACAGCGTCAGCTGCTTGGGGCTGAGGCGTCGGGACAGCGTCAGCCCGCCGCCGCGCGGCGCGCTTTCCGCCTCGACATCGAGCCGCACCGGAAACAGCTGGCGCGCGGCGAGCTGGGCCTGCGCCGCCTCGCGGCTGTCGGCGCGCAGCCGCCCCTGCCGCTCGCGGCCGCCGGTGTCGATGGCGGCGTAGCGGAACTCAGGCATCTTCGGCCCCGGCGCGGGAGATGCGGATGGCCTCTTCGGGCGTGGTCACCCCGTCGATGACAGCGCGGCGGGCGGCGCTGCGCAGATTGTCGGCGCGGGCGAAAGCATGCGCAGCGATCGCCGCCTCGTCTCCGCCGCCGAGGATCGCCTTCCTGATCTCGTCGGTGACCCGCACCGCCTCGAACACGCCAACGCGGCCCTTGAACCCGGTCCCGCCGCACGACGCACAACCCGCCGCGGCGTACACGGTCTCGCCCGCCTTCAGCCCGAGCAGCGCCGCCACCGCCTCATTGGCCGGCTGCGGCTGACGGCAGTCCGGGCACAGCCGGCGCACCAGCCGCTGCGCGATCACGCAGCGCAGGGTCGACGCCAGCAGGAAGGGCTCCAGCCCGAAGTCGCGCAGCCGGGTGATCGCGCCCGGCGCATCGTTGGTGTGAACGGTCGAGAGCACGAGATGGCCGGTCAGCGACGCCTGAATCGCGATTTCGGCGGTTTCCTTGTCGCGGATCTCGCCGACCATGACGGTGTCGGGGTCCTGCCGCAGGATCGCGCGCAGCCCTTGCGCGAAGGACGGGCCGACCTTCGGATTGACCTGCGTCTGCCCGACGCCATCGACCGCATATTCGACCGGGTCCTCGACAGTGAGGATGTTGCGCGTCCCGTCGTTGAGCAGCCGCAAGCCCGCATAGAGCGTCGTCGTCTTGCCCGAGCCCGTCGGCCCGGTGACCAGAACGATGCCGTTGGGCTCGCCAAGCGCTGCGCGGAACATCGCGTTCATCGCCGGCGGCATGCCGAGCCCGTCGAGATCGATCCCGGCATTCTCCTTGTCGAGCAGGCGCATCACCACCCGCTCCCCGGCCCTGCTCGGCAGCGTCGACACACGCACGTCGAGGCTCTTGCCGCCGAGCGTCAGCCCGATGCGCCCGTCCTGCGGCACGCGCCGTTCGGCGATGTCGAGGCGCGCCATGACCTTGATGCGGCTGACCACCATCGGTGCGACCGCCGCCGGCAGCCGGTGGCGCTCGGCGAGCGCCCCGTCGACGCGCATGCGCACCACGAGCCCGGTCTCATAGGGCTCGACATGGATGTCGGACACGCCTTCGCGCGCGGCTTCGGCAATGAGGCCGTTGATGAGGCGGATGACGGGCGCGTCGTCCTGTGTGTCGAGCAGGTCGTCGGCGCTCGGGATGCCGTCGGCGAGCAGCCCGAGATCGTCGCCCCCCATCGAGGCGACATCGGCGACGGCGCCCTGCGCCGCATAGCGGTCGGCGAGCAGCCGGTCGAACTGCGCCGCATCCACCGTCTCGACCGCGAGCGGCAGCCCGAGCGCACGCCGCGCCTCGGCCAGCGCGCGCGGATCCTCGCCGCGACGCAGCGCCACCGTGGCGCGGCCGTCGGCGACGCCGGTCGCCACCACGCCGAAGCGCTTGGCGAAGGCGTAGGGCAGGGTCTCCGCGCTCATCTCGGCGGCTTGGCGTCGCCAGCCGCCCCGCCCGAGGGCGCGGGCGTGATCACCTGCTGCGTCTCACGGACGGCTGGCGCAATCACCTGCGGCCCCTCGGTCGGCGGCGCGGCCTTCAGATACTCGCGCACCAGCGCATCGAGCGTGCTGTCCTTCTTCGGATCGCCGCCCGTCTGCTGACTTCGCATATAGTCGTAGCGCTGCGCGGCGATGCGCTGCGCATCGGCGGGCGAGCGCACGATGGTCGGGCGGATGAAGACCATGAGGTTGGTCTTGCCGCGCTCGCGCGACCGCGACTTGAACAGCTCGCCGAGGCCCGGAATGTCGCCGAGCAGCGGCACCTTCTGGATGGTCTGCCGCTCGTTCTCGTCGATGAGGCCGCCGAGCGCGACGATCTGGCCGTCGTCGACGGTGACCGTCGTCTCGATCTCGCGCTTGTTGAGGATGAGCTCGCTGTTGTCCGCCGACACCGGGCCGGCGATCGAGCTGACCTCCTGCCGCAGGAACAGCTTGATCGCGCCACCGGCGTTGATCTGCGGCTTCACCTCGAGCTGCACGCCGACGTTCTGGCGCTGGACGGTGCGGAAGGCGTTGTCGAAGTTGTTGGAGAGCGACTGGCCCGTCGTGATCGGGATTTCCTGACCGACGAGGATCTTGGCCTCCTGATTGTCGAGCGTCATGACCGACGGGGTCGACAGCAGGTTCGACTGGCTGTCAGCCTTCACCGCATTGAGGATGACGCCGAACACGGCATCGTTGCCGAGCTGGCCGCCGAACCCGGCGGTGCCGCCGGTTGCCGACAGCAGCGAATTGACCGCCGCCTGGCGCAGCGAATCGAGCGTGTCTGAATTGTCCCCGGCCACGCCCTCGTCCGCCGCGACCGCGCCCGCGATGGCGAGGATGTTGGGCGCGGTGTTCGAATAGTTGGTGACGCCGAACGGGATGTTCGAACCTTCGGTGCCCGACAGCAGGAACTGCACGCCGAGCTTCTTGGCGGCATTGTCCGAAATCTCGACGATGATCGCCTCGACCAGCACCTGCTCGCGGCGGGTGTCGAGCTGGCGGACGACCTCGCCCAATTGGCGCTGCACGTCAGCCGGCGCGGCAATGACAAGCGCGTTCGCCCCCTCGAAGCGGGCGATGACCGCCTGCCCGCGCCCGACGATGGCGTTGACGGCGGCGCCGGTCGGCGCGGACGCGGCCGCCGATGGCGCCGCCGCATTGCCGTTGCCGCTGCTCCCTGCCGCCGGCGCGGTCGGGGTCTGGCCGACGAGCTGCTGGAGGACCGGAAGCACCTTGTCGGCATCGGCATGGTTCAGGAACACCACGCGGATGTCGGAGCCGGCGGCGGCCTTGCGGTCGAGCTCGGTGGCAACGTCGGCGAGCCGCGACACCACCGCCGGGTCGCCGCGCAGCGCGACGGCGTTGGCGCTGTCGACGGGAACGATGTTGACGGGCGACTGACCGTCGCGCGTGCCGGCGAGCTGGGTGAGCGTCGCGGCGATCTCGCGCGCGCCGGCATTCTTCAGCGTGATGGTGCGGGTGGCGGCGCGATCGCGGTCGATCTGGTCGGCAAGGGCGCGGATGCGGCGGACATTGTCGGCATAGTCCGCGACAACGACGGCGTTGCCCGAGCGGTTGGCGCTGATCTGGCCGGCGCGGCTGACGAGCGGGCGCAGCGTGTCGGCGGCCTGCTGCGCATCGATCGAATCGAAGCGGATGACCTCGGTGACGAAGGCGTCCCCGCCCGCCCCCCGCGCCGCCGGCGCAGTT
>JADCGM010000049.1 GCA_020249025.1 Alphaproteobacteria bacterium | reverse complement strand
TGACTGACATGGGCGATCCCGCGCAGGAGTGCGTCGCGGGGAGAGGCCAGGTGCAGCTTTTCGCTGCCTATGGCGATGATGCCCGAAGTCGGGGCAAGGCTGCCGCCGAGAATGGAGACGAGGGTGGATTTGCCCGCGCCGTTTTCACCGATAAGGCCATGCACCTCGCCGGTGTGGAGGGTGAGCGAGACGTCGTCGAGCGCCCGCGTGCCGGGGAATTGCATGGTGATGTTGGTAAGGGTGATGTCCATTCGCGCCGGCCCCTGTTGCCCTTGTGGGGGACCGGGCCATCGCGGCCCGGTCCCATGGGTGGGATCACATGAAGTCCTGGCAGTTCTTCTTGGTGACGAGGGGGGCGTCCATGTAGACGGTCTTGGACGGGATCACGTCATCGGCGGGTTTGCCGTTCACGACGATCTCTTCGATCCACTGGCCGACCTGCGCGCCCATGCTTTCGAAGGGCTGCGAGACGGTGGCGATCATCATGCTGTCGGGTTTGCAGACCTCGGCCACGGCCTGCGGGTGGCCGTCGATGCCGATCACCTTCACCCCGGTGATCCCCGCCGCGGTGAGCGCGTTGATGGCGGCCTGCGCCGGTTCGTCCCACGGCGCCCAGACGGCATTGATTTCCGAGCCGAAGCGGGCGGCGTAGTCTTCCATCGTGCGGGAGGTGTCTTCGAAGAAGGCGGTGTAGTCGATGTTGTGTTCCGCCAGCACCTTGACGTCGGGATATTCCTTCAGCACGTCTTCCATCACGTCGCCACGCTTGCGCGTGCCGTGATGTTCGGCCATGCGCAGGAAGATGATGTTGCCCTGACCGCCCAGTTGATCGAGCAGATAGGGAGACACATCCGAGGACATGGCCCAGTTGTTCGTCGTCACGTCGACCACCACACCGTCGATATACCCGCTGTCCACGGAAAAGACCGGGATGCCCGCTGCGACGGCGGCGTCGATGGCGGCGCGGCCAGGGCGGACGTCCGAGGCGGCGACCACCGCGCCTTCCGCATCGTCGGTCGCGGTCGCCGTTCCGAACGCGATCGTGAAACGATAGCCCTTGTCGCTGTCGAGCATCCGCCCCGACAGCTTGGTCGCCTCCCCGAGCGCGATCGGGAGCACGCCCGTCGCCAGCGGATCGAGCGTCCCGCCGTGGCCGATCTTGGGCACCGGATAGCCGTTCGTGCGCAGGATCCGCTTGATCGCCGCCACCCCCTGCGCCGACGACAGCCCAAGCGGCTTGTCGAGGATGATCCAGCCGTGCATCGCCTTCAGTCAGACGCAGCCGAGCAGGGCCAGCGCCTCGGCGTGGAGCGCAGGGCAGGAGGCGGCGACGATGCGGCCTTCGGAGTCGGCGCCGGGCGTCCGGTCCCAGCCGGTGGCGATGCCGCCCGCCCCCTCGATCACCGGCACCAGCGCCGCCCAGTCGTGAAGCTTCAGCCCGGCCTCGATCACCATGTCGAGGTGGCCTGAGGCGACGAGGCCGTAATTGTGGCAATCGCCGCCGTAGAGCGTGTCGAGCGCGGCGGCGCGGACCCGTTCGAAGCGGGCGAAATTGGCGGGATCGAACGCCTGCGGCGACGTCGTACCGACCCGTGCGCTCGCCAGCGGCTTCGAAGGCGCAACGCGGCAGGCGCGGCCGTTGAACTGCGCGCTCCGTCCGTCGCCGACCCAGCGGTCGCCGATGATCGGCTGGTCGATGACGCCCACCGCGGGCCGCCCTTCATGGAGCAGCCCGATCAGCGTTCCGAACAGCGGCCGCCCGGCGACGAAGGCGCGGGTGCCGTCGATGGGATCGAGCACCCAGACGAACTCGGCGTCGGCGCGGTGGTCGCCATATTCCTCGCCGACGATGCCGTGATCCGGGAACGCCGCCTCGATCAGCCGCCGCATCGCCGCCTCCGCGGCGCGGTCGGCGGCCGTGACGGGCGAGGCGTCCGATTTCACCTCGATGTCGAAGCCGGCGCGGAAATAGGGGCGGATCGCCGCGCCCGCCGCATCGGCCAGCGTTTCGGCGAAGCGCACGAGCCGGTCGGTGTCGGTCACAGGCCGAGCTCCTTCAGAATCGCGGCGCGGTGCTCGTCGAGCGCCGGGGCCTTGGGGCGGGTCGGCGGGTCGGCGAAGCCCGAGAGCTTCACCGGATTGCCGGCGGCGATGAGCGGCGCGCCATCGGGAAAGGCGGTCTCGATGACCATGTTGCGCGCCCGCACCTGACGGTGCGCCAGCGCCTGCGCGGTGTCGTGGAGAGGGGCACAGGGGACGCCTGCCTCTTCAAGCAGGGCCAGCACCGACTCGGGTGCATGCGCGGCCAGCCGCGTCTCCAACTCGGCGGCGACCGCATCGGCATGCTCGGTACGCAGCGCATTGGTCGCGAAGCGCGGGTCCGTCGCCAGTTCGGACGCGCCGAGCGCCGCGCACAGCTTGCCCCACAGCGCATCGTTGCCGGCGGCAATCACGACATGCCCGCCTTGGCAGGCATAGGCCGCGAACGGCGTGATGGAAGGATGCCGCGCCCCGAGCGGGCCCGGCGCGACGCCCGTCGTCGCATAACGGGCGATGGCGTTTTCAAGGATGGCGATCTGCCCGTCGAGCATAGCGACGTCGACGAACTGGCCTTCCCCCGTCCGCTCGCGCGTCTGCAGCGCGGTGAGGATACCGATGACGGTGAACAGCCCGGCGGTGATGTCGCCGACCGAGGTGCCGACCCGCGTCGGCGGCCCGCCCGGCCAGCCGGTGATCGACATGATCCCGCCCATCGCCTGCACGACCATGTCATAGGCCGCCTTGCCGCTGTCCGGCCCGGTCTGCCCGAAGCCACTGGCGGCGGCGTAGATGAGGCGGGGAAAGCGCGCGTGGAGCGCCTCCCAGCCATAGCCGAGCTTCGCCATCACGCCCGGGCGGTAGTTCTCGACCAGCACGTCGGCGCGTTCCAGCAGCGCCTCGAACACGGCGCGGTCGCCGTCCGACTTCAGATCGAGCGCGATCGACTGCTTGCCGCGGTTGATGCTGGCGAAATAGGCCGACTGGCCGCTGGCGTTGAACGGCCCGATGTGGCGGCTGTCGTCGCCCTTGCCGGGCTGTTCGACCTTGATGACCCGCGCCCCGAGGTCGGCGAGCACCATCGTCGCATATGGCCCGGCGAGCACCCGCGACAGATCGACGACGGTCAGATGCGACAGCGGCCCCGTCACCACGGCGTGCCGTCCTTGCGGGTGAAGCCGCCGTCGCCGCGCGGCAGGTGCATGTCGATGTCGGGATAGGTGCAGGCGTCGTCGGCCTTGTCGCTGCCCACGACAAGGAACACCGCGTCCGCGTCGGACCGGTTCACGAGGTGGTGCGCGTCGGCAAGCCCTGCCGGAAAGGCGGCGCAGTCGCCCGGGCGCATCACTGTCTCGCCGGCGTCGGTGATGAGCACGGCCTCGCCCGAGATCATCATCACGAACTCGTCTTCCTTCGAATGCCAATGGCGCTGGCTCGACCAGGCGCCGGGCTCCAGCCGGCAGATGTTCACCCCGAAATCGGTGAGGCCCGCCGCGTCGGCCAGCCGGCGATAGTTCCGCCCGGCGACCGCGCCGCGATAAGGCTCCGGATAGCCGGTGCGCTGGATTTCCGGGATCGCATCGAGATCGAGCTTCGGCATGGCTTTGACCCTTCCGCCGTTGCCGTTAAGGCAGGACGCGATGACAGTCGATCCGGTCGCGCTTGCGCAAGAGCTGATTCGCCGTCCGAGCGTCACCCCCGAGGACGCCGGCGCGCAGGATGTGCTGGCCGGCGCGCTCGAACGGCTCGGCTTCACCGTCCACCGGCTCACCTTCGGCGACGCCCCCGACGGGCCGGTGACCAATCTGTTCGCGCGCAAGGGCGTTGGCGGCCCGCATTTCGCCTTCGCCGGCCACACCGATGTCGTGCCCGTCGGCGACCGCGAGGCCTGGAGCGTCGATCCCTTCGCCGCCACAGTCGCCAACGGCTTGCTCGTCGGGCGCGGGGCCGCCGACATGAAGGGCTCGATCGCCGCCTTCGTCGCCGCGCTGGCCGAGGTCGGTGAGCTTCCCGGATCGGTCAGCCTTGTCATCACCGGCGACGAGGAGGGACCGGCGACCTGGGGCACCGATCCGCTGCTCGACTGGATGGCGGCGAACGGCCACACGCCCGATGCCTGCCTTGTCGGGGAGCCGACCTCGGTGCAGCGATTGGGCGACGTGATGAAGGTCGGCCGCCGCGGCTCGCTCAACGCCTGGATCGACGTATTCGGCGCGCAGGGCCATGTCGCCTACCCACACCGCGCCGACAATCCGATCACCCGGCTGGTGCGCATCCTGGATACGCTGAAGGCGCGGGTGCTCGACGAGGGCTCGGACTGGTTCGACGCCTCCAATCTCGAGATCACCGACATCACCGTCGGCAACAGCGCCACCAACGTCATCCCCGCCAAGGCCTCGGCGCGGCTGAACATCCGCTTCAACGACCGGCACCGGGGTGCGGATCTCGAACGCTGGATCCGCGAGACGGTGGCGGCGCATGCGCCCGGCCATGAGGTGACGGTGCGCATTTCGGGCGAATCCTTCCTCACCGAGCCCGGCGCACTGTCCGACATCATCGCGGCTGCGGTGGAGGCCGAAACCGGGATCACGCCCGAGCTTTCGACCAGCGGCGGAACGTCGGACGCCCGCTTTATCCGTCGGCTCTGTCCGGTGGTGGAGTTCGGTCTGCCCGGCCAGTCGATGCACAAGGTCGACGAGCAAGTCGCGGTCGCCGACATCGCGGCGCTCAGCCGCATCTACGCAGGCGTCTTGCGCCGCTTCTTCGGGCTCGCCAGTTAGGGGCGGCGATGCCGCGCCGCCAGCCCAAGGGCCCGCCCGATCCCGTTCCGCCGCCCGAATTGCCACCCTGCGCGCTCTGCGGGCGGCCGCAGGGGCGCAAGGTGGAGTGGCATCATCTGGTCCCGAAGTCGCGCGGCGGCACCGAGATGGCGCCGGTGCATCCCATCTGCCACCGCACCATTCATGCGAGCCTGACCAACCGCGAGATCGAGCGCAGCTATGCGACAGCCGACGCGCTGCGCGCCCATCCGGAGTTGGCGCGCTTCATCGCCTGGGTCGCCGACAAGCATCCGGATTTCCACAGCCCGAC
>JADCGM010000048.1 GCA_020249025.1 Alphaproteobacteria bacterium | reverse complement strand
GTCTATCACTGCCCGGGCCACACGCCCGGCCATGTCGTCTTCCACCACCCGGAATCGAACCTCGCCATCGTCGGCGACGTGCTGTTCCAGGGCTCGATCGGACGCACCGATTTCCCGAAGGGCGACTTCGGTGCGCTCGTCGCCTCGATCACCGGGCGGCTGTGGCCGCTCGGCGAGGCGACCGCGTTCGTGCCGGGCCACGGCCCTATGTCGACCTTCGGTCAGGAGCGGAAGAGCAACCCGTTCGTCTCGGATTCGGCGCTCGCCTAGAGCTGGACGGCGACGATCAACGCCCAGACGCTGAGCACGAGAAGGACGATCCAGGTGCCGGCGGTGCCCGCGACGCGGTAGGGATTGGGGGCGGGGCGGCCCATGCCGATGGCGTGGGCGATGCGGGCGAGGATGGTGACGAGCGCGCAAACGCCCAAGAGGATCGAATAGCCGGTCGCATATTCGACCAGCGCCATGAGCAGGAGAATCGTCGGGACATATTCGGCGAGGTTCGCCTGGGCGCGGATCCGGCTGAACAGCTCGGCGTTGCCGCCGTCGCCGATGTTGACCTTCGCTGCGAGCCGCGACTGGCTGACCCGGTAGCTCAGCGCCAGCAGCAGCAGGCCCATCACGGCGGCGGTATAGGTCGTCACGGCAAGCGTCATCGCTGTCCCTCCCAGTCCTCGATGCGGCGCGGACAGTGCGGCAATCGCACGCCGAAGGGAAGGGTGGTGGAGCCTCGTGCTTGCAACGCGGGGCGAAATGGATAAAAGCGCACGCTCGAATGGCGGCCGGCGATTGCCCGACGCCCCGAGCGGATTCAATTCAAGACAGGTGCCATAATGGCCGTTCCCAAGCGAAAGACCTCTCCGTCGCGGCGCAACATGCGTCGCAGCCATCACGCGCTGACCGCGACGGCGACCCAGGAGTGCCCGAACTGCGGCGAGCTCAAGCTCCCGCACCATGTTTGCGGCGCCTGCGGTTACTACAACAACCGCGAGGTCGTGAGCGAGCAGGCCTGAGCCCAACGGCTCGATCCTGAGCGCCGCCATGAGCAGCCATCCGGTCATCGCCCTCGACGTGATGGGCGGCGACGTGGGGCCAGCGGTCACCATCGCCGCGGCCGAGATCGCCAGCATTCGATATCCGAAGCTGCGCTTCCGCCTCTATGGCCGTGAGGATGCGATCCGCGCCGAACTGGCGCGGGCGCCCCGAGTCGCGCGCGATGCGGTCATTGTCCACACCGACGAGGAAGTGCTCGGCACCGATAAGCCGAGCCAGGTGCTGCGCCGCGCGCGCCGCTCATCGATGGGTCTCGCCATCGAAGCGGTGAAGGCCGGCGAGGCGCAGGCCGCAGTGTCGGCGGGCAACACCGGCGCGTTGATGGCCATCGCCAAGCTGACGCTGCGCACGATGGAAGGCATCGACCGGCCCGCGCTCGCGGCGCTGCTGCCGACGATGCGCTCCGAATCGGTGATGCTCGACCTTGGCGCCAATTCCGAGTGCGACGAGCGCAATCTTGTCCAGTTCGCGGTCATGGGCGCGGCGTTCGCGCGGACCGTGCTCGGCCTCGCCAACCCCAAGGTCGGCCTGCTCAACATCGGCGAGGAGGATCTGAAGGGCACGCACGAGCTGAAGGCCGCCGCCGCGATGCTGCGCGAAGCCGAGCTGCCCTTCGAGTTCACCGGCTTCACCGAGGGCGACAAGATCGGCCGCGGAGACAACGACGTCGTCGTCACCGACGGTTTTTCGGGCAACATCGCGCTCAAGACCGCCGAAGGCACCGCTCGGCTGGTGGTGTCGCTGCTCGCCGATGCGTTCCGCTCGTCGGCGATGACCAAAGTCGGCTATCTGATGTCGCGCCCGGCGCTGCGCGCGCTCAAGAAGCACCTCGATCCGAACAACCACAACGGTGCCGTGTTTCTCGGCCTCAACGGCATCGTTGTGAAAAGCCACGGTTCCGCGACCGCCAAGGGCTTCGCCAATGCGATCGCGGTGGCGCACGATCTCGTCGTCGAGCGCCTGTCCGAGCGGATCGCGGCCGATCTCGCCGGCGTGGCGACGCTGACGGCTCCGAAAGCGGACGCGACCGAATGACCATCACCCGCTCGCGCATCGTCGGCACCGGGACCTATCTGCCCCAGCGCGTGATGACCAATGCCGAACTGGCGGCGAAGGTCGACACCTCCGACGAGTGGATCGTCGAGCGCACCGGCATCCGCCAGCGCCACATCGCGGCGGACGGCGAGTTCACCTCCGATCTTGGCACGGCGGCGGCGCGGCAAGCGCTGGCAGCTGCGGGCATGACGCCGGCGGACATCGACCTCATCGTGCTGGCCACCGCGACGCCCGACCAGACCTTCCCGGCGGCAGCGACGGTGATTCAGCACAAGCTCGGCATGACGAGCGGCGTCGCCTTCGACGTTGCGGCCGTCTGCTCGGGCTATCTGTATGCGCTGACGGTCGCCGATTCGATGCTGAAGGGCGGTTCGGCGCGGACCGCCCTCGTCATTGGGGCGGAGACGTTCAGCCGGCTCCTCGACTGGGAGGATCGCGGCACCTGCGTGCTGTTCGGTGACGGCGCCGGCGCGACCGTTCTGCGCGCCGAGGCCGGCCGCGGCACATCGGACGACAAGGGCATCCTCGCCACCCGGCTGCATTCGGACGGTCGCTACAACGACCTGCTCTACGTCGACGGCGGGCCGAGCTCGACCGGCACCGTCGGCAAGCTGCGGATGAAGGGGCGCGAGGTGTTCCGCCACGCCGTCACCAACCTCAGCGAGGTGATGGGCGAGACGCTGGCGGCGGCCGGCCTGACGGCGGCCGATGTCGATCTCGTCGTCCCTCACCAGGCCAATTTGCGGATTCTCGAGGGGACGGCCAAGAAGCTCGGCCTCGATCCGGCGAAGGTCGTGGTGACCGTCGACCGCCACGCCAACACCTCGGCGGCGTCGGTTCCGCTCGCGCTCGACACCGCCGTTCGCGACGGGCGCGTGAAGGACGGGGACCTACTGCTGCTCGAGGCGATGGGTGGCGGTTTCACCTGGGGAGCGGCCGCCGTCCGCTGGTAATTGTCGCTTCGCTGCGCTTGCGCTACGAATTGCCGAGTCGAGAGC
>JADCGM010000047.1 GCA_020249025.1 Alphaproteobacteria bacterium | reverse complement strand
CGATCTGCCGCGGCCGCCCGGCGGGGGCAGGGCTTCACCGCGGTGAAGATGAACGCGACGCCCGAACTCGGGCGCATCGACAGCCGCCGCGCCTTCGATGCGACGGTCGCGCGGGTTGAGGCGGCGCAAGCGCAGGGCATGGAGGTCGGGCTCGATTTCCACGGGCGCGTCCACCGGTCGATGGCGACGCAGCTGGCGCGGGTGCTCGAACCGCTGGGGCTGATGTTCATCGAGGAGCCGGTGCTGAGCGAGAATCCGGAGGTGCTGGCGCGCATCGCCAACCTCGTCTCGACCCCGATCGCACTCGGCGAACGGCTCTATTCGCGCTGGGACTTCAAGCCGTTCCTCGAAAAGGGGCTGGTCGACATCATCCAGCCCGACCTGAGCCATGCCGGCGGGATCAGCGAATGCCGGCGAATCGCGGCGATGGCGGAGGCCTATGACGTTGCGGTCGCACCGCACTGCCCGCTGGGGCCGCTGGCGCTCGCCGCCTGCCTTCAGCTCGCGGGCTGCACGCCCAATGTCGCCATTCAGGAGATGTCGCTCGGCATCCACTACAATGTCGGCCACGACCTGCTGAGCTTCATCACCAATCCGGAGGCGCTCACCCCCGTCGACGGGCATCTGGCGATCCCCAACGGACCGGGCCTGGGCGTCGGCATCGACGAGGCGGCGGTGCGCGCGGCGGCGGCGGAGCCGCATCGCTGGCGCAACCCCATCTGGCGGGTTCCGGACGGGGGCTTCGCGGAGTGGTGAGCGCCGAGACCCTGCTGTTCGTCGACTGGGGCACCACCAACCGCCGCGCCTGGCTGGTGGGGCCGGGCGGCCGGGTGCTCGAGGAGCATGCCGACGCGCGCGGTATCCTGTCGGTCGAGCCGGGCGGCTGGGACGCGGCGGTCGCCGAGCTGCGGCATGTCTTCGAAGACGTGGAGCCGCGGCTGACGCTGATGACCGGCATGGTCGGCTCCAACCGCGGCTGGGCGGATGTGGGCTATGTGCCGTGCCCGGCCGGGATCGGCGATCTGGTGGCGAAGCTGCATTGGGTGGAGGCGGACGCGGTCGCGATCGTGCCGGGCGTCTGCCTGCGCGAGCCGCCGCGCGCCGATGTGATGCGCGGCGAGGAGGTGCAGGTGCTGGGTGCGGTCGCCGCCGGGCTGCTGCCGCCCGATGGGCTCGTCTGCCACCCCGGGACCCACACCAAATGGATCGAGGTCGCGGACGGGCGGATCGTGGGATTTCGCACCGTGATGACGGGCGAGCTCTACGCGCTGCTGTCCAAGCACAGCATCCTGTCCGACCTGTTGGCGGGCGAGGCGGCGGACGGGCCGGCCTTCCGGGAGGGCGTCGAGCATGGCCTCGGCAACTGCGACCTGACCGCCGAACTGTTCCAGATCCGGGCGCGCGTGCTGCTGGGCGAGGCCGCGCGCGAGGATGCGGCGAGCTACGCCTCGGGGCTCCTGATCGGGGCCGATCTGCGCGCCGGGCTCGGGCGGACGCGGCACGATGTCGTCCATGTCGTCGGACGGCCCGATCTGACCGCGCTCTACGCCGCCGCGCTCGACCAGACCGGGCGGCGCGCCGAACGGCTCGACGGCGACCGCGCCGTGCTCGCCGGATTGCAACGCCTTGCGGAGACCGTGCTGTGAACGCCCCCGACCGCTTTCTCGCCCACCTCGGCGAATGCCCGCTCGTCGCGATCATCCGCGGCATCACGCCGGACGAGGCGGAAGCGGTGGCGGGCGCGGTGATCGACGCGGGCTTCCGAATCGTCGAGGTGCCGCTCAACTCGCCCGAGCCCTATCGCAGCATCGAGATCATGGCGCGCCGCTTCGGCGAGGTCGCGACGATCGGCGCCGGGACGGTGCTCGATCCCGTCGAGGTGGCGCGGGTGGCGGATGCGGGCGGGCGGCTGATCGTGTCGCCCAACGCCGACCGTGCGGTGATCTCGGCGGCGGTCAGCGGCGGGCTGGCGTCCGCGCCGGGGGTGTTCACGCCCAGCGAGGCATTCATGGCGCTCGGGGCGGGGGCGCATGCGCTGAAGCTGTTCCCGGCCGAGGCGGCGTCGCCGGCCGTGGTGAAGGCGATGCTCGCCGTGCTGCCGAAGGGGACGCCGGTGCTGGTGGTCGGCGGCATCAGGCCAGACAACATGGCGCCCTGGCGTGAGGCCGGGGCGGCGGGGTTCGGGTTGGGGTCGAACCTCTACAGGCCCGGGAAGACCGTCGCCGAGGTCGCGGCGGCGGCGCGGGCTTATGTGGCGGCGCTGGGGTAGGGGTGAGGGTCGAACCGCAGCGGCGCCCTTCGCCCTAGCCCCCGTACCCGCTGAGCTTCCCGCCGCTCTCGGCCAGCTCCACCAGCAGCTTCGACGGGGCGAAATCGTCACCGCCCGTGTTCTGATAGTGGCGCAGGCGCTCGACGATGGTCTTCAACCCGACGGTGTCGCCCCAGAACATCGGCCCGCCGCGATAGACCGGCCAGCTGTAGCCGTTGATCCAGACGATATCGATGTCGGAGCCGCGGTAGGCCTTGCCTTCCTCCAGCACCTTCGCGCCCTCGTTGACCAGCGGGTAGAGGCAGCGCTCGAGGATTTCCTCGTCGGAGATCGGGCGGCGGTTGACGCCCTTTTCGGCGGCATAGTCGAGGATCATCTTCTCGACGACCGGGCTGGGGATCGCCTTGCGGGTCTCGTCATAGTCGTAGAAGCCGGCCTTGGTCTTCTGGCCGCGGCGGTCCATCTCGCAGAGGCGGTCGCGCAGCGTTTCGCCCTTCGAGGTCGCCGCCGACCAGCCGATGTCGAGCCCGGCGAGGTCCGACATCTGGAATGGGCCCATCGGCATCCCGAATTCGGTGAGGACGCGGTCGACGTCCCACGGCATCGCGCCTTCGAGGAGCAGCTTCTGCGCCTCGCGCTGACGCGGCGAGAGCATGCGGTTGCCGATGAAGCCGTGGCAGACGCCCGCGACGACCGCGACCTTTCCGATCTTCTTTGACAGCTCCATGACGGTCGCCAGCACGTCGGGCGCAGTCTTGTCGCCACGCACGACCTCGAGCAGCCGCATGACGTTCGCCGGCGAGAAGAAGTGCATGCCGACGACGTCGTGCGGCCGCTTGGTGGCGGCGGCGATCTCTTCGACGTTCAGATAGCTGGTGTTCGTCGCAAGGATCGCGCCTTGCTTCACCGTCGCGTCGAGACGGGCGAACACGTCCTTCTTGATGTCCATGTTCTCGAAGACCGCCTCGATGACAAGGTCGCAGTCGGCGAGCGCGCCGAAATCGAGAGTCGGGGTCAGCCGGCCCATCGCCGCCTCGACGGCCTCGGGCTTCATCCGGCCCTTGGCGGCCGACGCCTCGTAATTCTTGCGGATGATGCCGACGCCGCGCTGCAGCGCATCCTCCTTCACCTCGACGATGGTGACCGGGATGCCCGCCGACAGGAAGTTCATGGTGATGCCGCCGCCCATCGTGCCGGCGCCGAGAACGCCGACCTTCTTGATGGTGCGGAGCTGCGCATCCTTCGGCAGGTTCGGAATCTTGGCGGCCTGGCGCTCGGCGAAGAAGACGTAGCGCTGGGCGGCGGACTGCACGCCCGACATCAGGCCCATGAACAGCTCGCGCTCGCGCTTCAGGCCGTCCTCGAAGGGAAGCGTCGCGGCCGCCTCGATGCACTTGATGTTGGCTTCGGGCGCATCGAAGCCGCGGAACTTGCGGGCGTTGGCCTTGCGGAACTCGGCGAACAGCTCGGGCGTGCCGCCCTTCACGTCGAGATCGCGGACCTTCTTCAGAGGGCGCTTCTCGGCGACGATCTTCTTGGCGAACGCGACGGCGGCGGCCTTCAGCCCGTCCTCGGGTGCGAGTTCGTCAACGAGGCCCATGTCGAGGCCTGCTTTCGCGCCGACGGGCGTGCCGCTCGTCACCATCTCCAGCGCCTTGGCGGCGCCGACGATGCGCGGCAGCCGCTGCGTGCCGCCCGCGCCGGGGAGGAGGCCGAGCTTCACTTCGGGCAGGCCGAGCTTCGCCGACGGGACCGCGACGCGGTAGTGGCAGGTCAACGCCACTTCCAGCCCGCCGCCGAGCGCGGTGCCGTGGATCGCGGCGACGACCGGCTTGGGCGCGCCCTCCATGCGGTTCTGCACGTCGAACAGCGACGCACCCGTCATCGCCTTGCCGAATTCGGAGATGTCGGCCCCGGCGATGAAGGTGCGGCCGGCACAGATGAGAACGATGGCGCTGACCAAGGCGTCGTCGATGGCGCGCGCGAAGGCCGCGTCGAGCCCATCGCGCACGGCCGCCGACAGCGCATTCACCGGCGGCGAATCGAGCGTCACGACGGCGATGCCGTCCTCCACCTGCAGGTCGGTCACCGTGTTGACGTTGCCCATGGTCGCTCTCCCCGGAATGGCTGCTTTGCCGACGAGCGATACACCAAGCGGGGAGGGGGGGAAGCCCTGCCGAAAGCGCCGGGTCAGAACAGGAAGTCGATGGCGGCCCGGATCGCAGCCTCGACCGTCACCAGCGCGGTCGCAAGCGCTGCGCGGCGGTTGAGCAGCAGGCTGCGGTTGAGCGCCACCACTAGCCGGTTGAGATCCTTGGCGTCGAGCTCCTCATGGTAGCTGACGCGCCGCACCGACCCCTGGCTCGCCTTCAGCCACAGCCAAGCCGCCACCGCCGAGGTGACGATGATGGCGACATCGAGCGCATTGATCAGCAGTTCGATCATCGGTTCCCCCGCGGCCACACGCGGCCGGCGCGCGACGATAGCGCCGCGACGGCGGGATGCGAAGGCGGCGACGCGCCGCCTGCTGCGGGGGTCTGGGCCGTCACAGCCGGTTCTCCCCGGCCCCGAGGATCGCGACGAACTCCGAGATGACGGGCACGCGGGCGGCGCGGCGGCGGAGCACGACGACGAGCGAGCGGGTCCATGGCGGGGCGTCGGTGACCCGGATGGGTGCGAGGCGGCCGGCGGCGATGCCGTCGGCGGCGAGCGTTTCCGGAAGCACCATGACGTGGCGGCCGGCGGTCAGCAGCGACAGTGCGAACAGCACCGACGTCGTCTCGATTGTGGCCGGCGGGCGCGGCAGCCCGGCCGCGTCGAACGCCGCCGCGATGCGGGCGTCGATGTCGCCGAGCGCGGTGCCCGAGATCCAGTCGGCTGCGGCAAGATCGGCAAGCGTCGCGTCGCCGCGCTGGGCGAGCGGGTGGCCGGGGCCGGCGACGACGATGTAGCGGATGTCGCGCAGCGGGTGCTGGCTCAGCAGCGGCGCCGGCCGGTCGATCTGGCGGATGGCGACGAACAGATCGAGACGGCCGAGAACGAGCGCGTCGCTCATGTCGTCGAACAGCCCGGCCTCGACCTTCACCCGGACCCCGGGATGGCGGTCGAGCAGCCGGGCGACCGCCTCCGACACGAGGTCGACCGCAGCGCTCGGCCCGACGCCGATGCGAAGGGTGCCGCTGCGTCCGCCCAGCATGTCGTCGAGCCCGGTGCGGAAGCGGTCGGTCTCGGCGGCGATGGCGCGGGCATGCGGCAGGAACAGCTCGGCATAGGCGGTAGGGCGCAGGCGACGGCCGTCGCGCTCGAATAGCCGGACGCCGAGCGTCGATTCGAGCCGCAGGATGCTCTTGCTCACCGCCTGCTGGGTGAGCCCGAGCGCGGCGGCCGCGGCGGCGAAGGTGCCGTGATCGCAGGCGGCGACGAAATGACGGACGTATCGCGACTCCATGCGCCGGAGCATGGCCGACGCATGGTTGGGGAAAAAGACAAAAAGTTGGGCGACGGCGCATCACGGCTCGGCCAGCATCCGGATCGGAGGGACGTGCCATGGGATGCATCCGCGACCGTATGCCGATCGTCGCCGACCAGGCGGGTGTTTGGGACGGCGAATATATCCACCTCGATGCCGAGGGACGGGAGATCGACCGCCACGCCTCGCGCCTCGTCTGCCGGCTGGAGGACGGACCGGATGGCGTCGCCCGGCTGAGCCAGTCGAATATCTACACCTGGGCCGACGGCACCCGCGAGGTCCGCTACTTCGACGGCATCTTCCGCGGCGACCGGGTGTGGATTTCCAACGACCTTATCGACGGCTGGACCGCGAGCCTGTCGCTCGACCCGACCGAGCGCACGATCATGGTCGGCTGGACCCGCGTCTCGGAACCCGATTTCCGCTACTACGAAATGATCACCGTCGCCGAGGATCGCCGGGCCAAGAACCGCACCTGGCACTGGTACCGGCGCGGCCGGCTGTTCCAGCGCACGATCATCAACGAGACGAAGACCGCCGACGACTGGGCCGCCTACGACGACCCGAGCCTGCTCGTCTATCGGCCGCGCAGCCCCATCGCCTGATCGGCTTTCCCCGGAGACAAGATGAGCCTCGCTTTCGAACGAGTGACCGTTTTCTGCCGCGATCTCGATGCGTCGCTGGCCTTCTATCGCGACATCCTCGGGCTCGTGCCGGTCGAGGAGAAAACCATCGAGGGGCCGGCTGCCGGGGGGCTGCTGCAGCTGCCGCCGTGCCGGATGCGCATCGCGCTACTGGCGCCCTCGGCCGAGGCGCACGCCAGCATCGGCCTCTTCGAGATCAGCGGGACGCCGATGGCGGCGCTGCCGATCCCTGAGGGCCCGCCCGCGCACGGGCAGACCGCGGTGGTGCTGGCGACGACCGAGTTCGATGCGGTCGCCGCGCGCCTCGCCGCAGCCGGCGTCCGCACGCTCACCCCGCCGCTGCGCTACCCCAAGCGGCAGGCGAGCGCGCGCTCGCCCGCCGGCCTCTACCGGGAAACCATCGTCTTCGATCCCGATGGCATCCTCGTCAGCCTCATGCAGATCGATCCCTTGCCCGAGGGAGACGCCGCATGACCGTCGTCCGATCGATCGAGGGGCGGATCCGCTACACCAGCACCGCGCCCGAGCGCGCCGGGGCCGAGCGCGGCCGCGAGGCCTTTCGCATCGACGTCTATGCCGACGGCTCGCGCACCATCGCGGCGCATGGCGAGATCGACGATGCGCCGGCCGTCGTCCGCGACGTCAACCTGCGCATCGGCCCCGACCGCCGGCCGACCGACTGCTTCGTGCGCATCGCGGTCGGCGGCCAGCCGCGCGGCGCGGGCTGGTTCTGCTTTGCCGACGACCTCGCCGAATGCGAGGCCGACACCGCCATCGAGGGCCGCGTCTCGCAGAAGATGCGCCTGCGCGAGCCGCTGAAGGCGTTCGGCAATCACGCCATGGTCAACGATGGCTTCCTGCTGTCGCTTTACGATCTGTCGGCGGGGCCGGGCGTGCAGACGACGCGCGGCCTGCTGCTGTCGTCGCCCGATCATCGCGGGGCGACCGGCCCCATGCTGTTCGCGGTCGATCTCGCCATCGAATATGTCGGGCGCGAGCCGCTGACGGTGGCGCCGGGAAACTTCGAGGCGCTGCATTTCCGGATGGTCGACGTGCCCGGGCTGCCGCTGGCGCACCCGCCCTACGACTTGTGGGTGACGGCGGACGGCGACTATGTGCTGCTGAAGGCGCGCGTCGGGGGCTACATGCAGACCGCCTATGAACTGAGCCAGATCGCGCGCCGCGAGGCGGGCCATGTTTGAGCAGGCACTGCTCGCCGCCCATATCGCCGTTCTCGGTTACTGGCTCGGCTCCGAGCTCGTGATCAATTCGACCTACCGTTACGTCTCCTACGCCGACGCCATGCCCTTCGCCGAGCGGGACCGGCTGATGGAGCATGTCATGCATGTCGATCAGCATGTCCGTTATGCGCTGGTGCTGCAGGCGGCGCTGGGGACGGCGCTCGCGGCCTCCTATGGCTATGTGCCGGGCGGCCGCACGGTCGCGACCGGCGCGCTCGTCGTGGGCGCGCTCTGGCTGCTCTATGTCGAGGGGGTGCACCGGCTCCGGCATTCCGCCGCGGGCCAGCGGCTGGCCGCGATCGACAGGGCGTCGCGCTATGTGCTGATGGCGCTGCTCCTTGCGCTGGCGATCGGTCTCGTCGGCGGGGCCTGGCCCATGCCGCTGTGGCTGCGCTGGAAGCTGGCCGCCTTCGCCGGGGTGATGGCGAGCGGCGTCGGCATCCGCTTCGCGCTCATCGCGCACTTCCGTACCTGGGCGATCATGCGGCGCGATGGCGTGACGCCTGAAACCAATGCGATCATCCGGCGCACCTATGTGGCGGCGACCAGCGTGCTGGTCGTGCTGTGGCTGTTCATCGCCGTCATCGTCGCGCTGAGCCTGTGGAAGCCGGCCTGAGCGACGCCGACGCGATGCTGGCGGCGCTGCGCCAATGCGCCGGCGCGGACGCCGTCCGCACCGACGATGCTGCCCTCGCGCTCGCCGCCAGCGACGTTCACCTGACCGGGCATCGCCCGCTCGCCGTCGTGCGGCCGGCGTCGGCGGACGCTCTGGCCCGCGCCGTCCACGCCGCCACCTCGCGCGGCTATGCGGTGCTGCCGCGCGGCGGCGGACTCAGCTACACCGGCGGCTATGCGCCGCCGCACGACCGCTGCATCACCATCGACACGACGGCGCTCGACCGCATCCTCACCATCGCCGAGGAGGATCTGACCGTCACCGCGCAGGCCGGGGTGACGTGGAAGGCGCTTTACGAGGCGCTGCGCCCGAGGGGTCTGCGGCTGCCCTTTTTCGGCACCTTTTCCGGGGCCGGCGCGACGATCGGCGGCGGGCTCAGCCACGGGGCGCTGTTTCTCGGCTCGGCGCGCTACGGCGGGGCGGCGGACATCGCGCTCGGGCTCGAGTTGGCGCTCGCCGACGGCACGCTGCTGCGCACCGGGCAGGCCATGCTCAAGCGCCCGTCGAAGCCGGTGTGGCGCGGCTTCGGCCCCGATCTGACCGGGCTGTTCCTGCATGACGGCGGCGCGTTCGGGATCAAGACCGAGGCGACGCTGCGGCTGATCCGCACCCCGGCCGCCGCGGGCTATCTGTCGTTCGCGCTGCCCTCCTTCGCGGCCGCCGCCGACGCGCTGTCCGCGGTGGCGCGCGAGGGGCTGGCCGAGGAGGCCTATGTTCTCGAGGGCGAGGCGGCGGGCGCACTCGCGGACCGGGCTGGCGCGAAGCTGCGCGGCGCGCTTG
>JADCGM010000046.1 GCA_020249025.1 Alphaproteobacteria bacterium | reverse complement strand
GTCTTCGGCGTTCGACAGGCCGTTGTGGCCGCCGGCGAGCCAGGGGTCTTCATAGACGACCGCGCCGAGCCATTCGGCGGCCTTGGAGTAGGCGCGCTTCCACAGCGCCCGGAAGGCGCGGGCCGACGAGATGATCGGATAATAGTGGACGTTGTAGTGCGCCGCGATCTCGGAGAGCTTGTAGGGCATGCCGGCGCCGCAGGTGACGCCGTTGACGAGGCCCTTGGTCCGCTCCAGCACCCCGTGCAGGACGCGCTGCGCGCCGCCCATTTCCCAAAGCACGTTGATGTTGAGCGCGCCGCGCCCGCTCGCCATCTCCCAGGCGCGCTTCACCTGATCGACCGCACCGGCGATGGCGTAGTTGATGAGTTCCTCGTGGCGGCCGCGGCGGGTCAGCTCGCGGTAGATCTGCGGGATGATCTTGCCCTCGGGATCATAGCTGTCGGCGTTCACCGCCGAGACCGTGCCGATGCCGCCCGCCGCCGCCCAGGCCCCCGAGGAGGCATGATTGGTGGCCGACACGCCCTTGCCGCCCTCGATCAGCGGCAGCACCTCGCGACCGCCCATCCGGATCGCGTTGATACCCTTGAACATTGAACTCCGTCCGCAGCCGACCGCTCCCAGCGGCCCGAAACGCCGACAGCTATAGCCGGGTTTCAGGCCGATGCTTAGCCTTAATGTCGGTGCCGGACGCCTGCGCCTCAGATCGCGGCGCGCAGCGCCTCGACGAGGTCGGTCTTCTCCCAGGTGAAGAAGTCGCCCGACGCGGCGCGGCCGAAGTGGCCGTAGGCGGCGGTCGGGAGATAGATCGGCTTGTTGAGGCCGAGGTGCGTGCGGATGCCCTTGGGCGTCAGGCGCACGAGCTTGGGCAGCGCCGCCTCGATCTTTGCCTCGTCGACGGTGCCGGTGCCGTGGGTGTCGACATAGAGCGACAGCGGCTCGGCGACGCCGATGGCGTAGGAGAGCTGGATGGTGCAGCGCTTGGCGAGCCCCGCCGCGACGACGTTCTTCGCCAGATAGCGCGCGACATAGGCGGCCGAGCGGTCGACCTTCGTCGGGTCCTTGCCCGAGAAGGCGCCGCCGCCGTGCGGGGCTGCGCCGCCATAGGTGTCGACGATGATCTTGCGGCCGGTCAAACCCGCATCGCCGTCGGGGCCGCCGATCTCGAACAGGCCGGTCGGGTTGACGTAGATCGCTTCGTCGCCGGGCATCCAGCCCTTGGGCAGGATCTCGTCGAAGATCGTCTTCACATAGTCGCGCAGGCGCTTCTGGCCGGCGTCGTTCGACAGGGCGGCAGTGTGCTGGGTCGACACGACGAGCGCGGTCGCGCCGGTCGGCACGCCGTTCTCGTAGCGCAGCGTCACCTGGCTCTTGGCGTCGGGCTCGAGAAAGTCGACGACCTTGGCGTGGCGGTCCTTCGCCATCCGCTCAAGGATGCGGTGCGAATAGTAGAGCGTCGCGGGCAGCAGGTCGGGCGTCTCGTCGGTTGCATAACCGAACATGATGCCCTGGTCGCCGGCGCCCTCGTCCTTGTTTCCGCTCTCGTCGACGCCCTGCGCGATATGCGCAGACTGGCCATGGAGATGATTTGCGAACTCGGCGTGACGCCAGTGGAAGCCAGACTGTTCGTAGCCGATGTTCGCGATCGTCTTGCGGACAGCCACTTCAATCTCATCGCGGACGCCGGGCGCCCAACCGTCCGTGTGAGGAAACGCGCTGGGATCATACACTCCGCGGCAGCGGACCTCTCCGGCAATCAAGATGCGCTGGGTCGTGACCAGAGTTTCGCATGCGACCCGGGCCTCGGGGTCGCGCGCCAGCATGAGGTCGACGACAGTGTCGGAGATCTGGTCAGCGACCTTGTCGGGATGTCCTTCGGACACCGACTCCGACGTAAACAGATAAGTGCCGCGACGCATCAGCAGACTCCGTGACAGTTCTGATCACGCGCGCGGCTGTACCCGCCCGTCGAGATATCGACAAGTGACTTAAAGATTCTGTTATATCCGTTTCAGCTGAGATCAGCTGGCGGCCATGCTCTTCACGAGATCCAGAACCTGGCGGCGGACCTTGGAGGTCGGCAGCTTGGCATAGGCCTCGACCAGCTCGCGGGCCTCGCGGCTGTCGCGGATATCGGGCTCGGCCGCGGGCGCGCCGTCGCCTTCGAAGAACCAGTTGACCGGAACCTGAAGCACGTTCGCAATCTCGAACAGCTTCGACGCGCTGACGCGGTTGACGCCCCGTTCGTACTTCTGGACCTGTTGGAAGGTCAGCCCGAGCTGCTCGCCCAAGCGCTCCTGCGTGATGCCGAGCGCCTTGCGGCGATCCCGGACACGACGGCCGACGTGAATGTCGACCGGATGGTACTCGCTGATGTCTTTCAATGTCATCCTCCGCAACCCCCCTTGTCGCGGGATGCAACGCAAGGTCGCACCTTCGTGCAACATTGGTTAACGGCGTGTAACGGCTCCCGCAAGCGGGAAGCAGATAATCGCCATTATGAGTGGAAGTATCTGACCTGCCTGTCCAAAAATCGTGGTGAACGCCGCCTGCGGCAACTCACCGCGCAGGACGCCGGCCCGGTCGCGGCCCAGCATCGACACTATCCGACCGTGTGAGTCGATGATCGCCGAGACCCCGGTCGGGGTCGCGCGCACAAGCGGAATGCCCTCCTCGATCGCCCGCAGCCGGGCCTGCGCCAGATGCATCCAGGCGCCGCCGTCCGAAAACCAGGCGTCGTTGGAGGCGTTGAGGATCCATTTCGGACGGTTGGCGCGCTCGACGACCAGGCCGGAGGCGACGATCTCGTAGCAGATCTGCGGCCCGACCGACGGGAAGCCGGGCAGCGCCAGCGTGCGTGGGCCCGGCCCCGGCCAGAAGTCGATTCCGCCGGGTACCAGCCGCGCGATCCCGATGGGCTCGAACAGCCAGCGCAACGGCAGATATTCGCCATAGGGCACCAGCCGCGCCTTGTCGTAGCGGGCGAGCAGCCGGCCGCGCGGCGACACCACGAACAGGCTGTTGTGCGCCGCATAGGCCCAGCCGTCGGCATCGCGCAGCGCCTTGTCGGCGCCGGTCAACAGCAGGTCGCCGGGGCGCAGCACCGCGCCGATCCGCAGCTGGAGGATCGGGTCCTCGTCGAGAAGGCCGGTCACCGCCGCCTCTGGCCAGGCGACGAGCGCGTTCGTCGGGGCGGTGCGCAAGGCCTCGGCGGTGAGCCGCAGGTGCTTGCGCAGGTTCGCCTCCTCGACGAGCGGGTCCCACTTCTCGCCCTGCCCGATGTTGGCCTGCACGATCAGGAGCGGAACGCGCTTGGCCGCGGGCGGCGGGGTCGTCGCCCAATAGGCGCCGCCGGCGGCAAGCAGCACGACAAGGCCAGCCGCGGCGCCGGCTGCCCGGCGCTGGCCCTCAGCCGCGAGAAGAACGGCTCCGGCGATCAGCACGACGACGCCCGACAGCCCGAGTCCGCCGATCGCGGCCGCCGCATGCGGCAGACCCGGCACCGGCAGCAGCACCACGCCGAGCGGGTTCCACGGAAAGCCGCCGAAGACGAAGCCGCGCAGATATTCGGCGAGCATCCAGGCGCCGGCGAAGCCGAGCAGCCGCGCGGCGAGCCCGCGCTGGCCGAAGCGCCAGCCGATCCCGGCGGCGGCGGCCGGATAGATCGCCATCAGCCCCGACAGCGCCACCACCGCGACCCAGCCGAGCCACGACGGCATCTTCGCCTGGAACTGGAAGGCGTGCGCGATCCAGTAGAGCGAAGCGCTGAAATGGCCGAGGCCCCACCACCAGCCGGTGGCGAGCGCGCCTTTCAGCGCCGGCGTCCGGCCGAGCAGCCAGACTAGCGCCGCAACGCCCGCGATGGTCAGCGGCCAGAGGTCGAGCGGCGCAAAGCCGGCGGCGCTGACCAGCCCGGCGGCGAGCGCGGCCGCATGGCGGCGGCGCGCGTCCGTCACTCCGCGGCGGCCTCGGCCAGCTGCGGTTCGGGCGGGTGAATGCGGATGCGGCCGATCTTGCGGGCATCGGCCTCGACGACCTCGAAGCGCCAGCCGCTCGGGTGGGCAAAGGATTCGCCGGGCTCGGGCACGCGGCCGGCGAGCAGGAACACGAGCCCGCCGACGGTGTCGACCTCCTCTTCGTCCGGATCGCCGAGGGTGACGCCGAGCGCGGCTTCCAGCTCCTCGAGTTCGAGCCGGGCGTCGGCCTCGTAGAGATCGTCGCCGAGCGCGGTCAGGCCCTCGGCCGTCTCGTCATGCTCGTCCTCGATGTCGCCGACGATCTCCTCGACGAGGTCCTCGATGGTGACGAGGCCGTCGGTGCCGCCGAACTCGTCGATGACGATCGCCATGTGGGTGCGCGCCTGACGCATCCGCGCCAGCAGGTCGAGCACCCCCATCGAACCGGGCACATAGAGCACATCGCGCAGCAGCGAGTCGGGCGCGACCTCGGCATGGCGGCCGTGGGCGGCGAGCTGGGCGTAGACGTCCTTCACATGGATCATGCCGACGACGCGGTCGAGCGCATCGCGGAAGACGGGGACGCGGCTGTGGCCGACCTCGGCGAACAGCGCGACGAGCGACTTGAAGTCCCCCGCGCCATCGAAGGCGACGATGTCGGCGCGCGGCACCGCGACATCGGCGACGGTGCGCTCGCCGAAGTGGAGCAGGTTGCGCATCATCGTGCGCTCAGTCGCGGACAGATCGTCCTGTGCGTCGCCGTCGGCCTCGTCGAGCGCCTCTTCGAGCTGGTCGCGCAGGCTCGCCTCTTCGGCGCGTCCCGTCATCAGAAAGCGCGCGAAGCGCCACAGCTTCGTGCCGACGTCGTCGGCGCTGCTACTGGAAGGATCGGGCATGGTTAAGCGCGCCCCTCAGGCGTAGGGGTCGGCGAGGCCGAGTGCGGCCAGCGCCTCGCGCTCGAGCGCTTCCATGCGCTCCGCGTCGTGGTCGGTTCCATGATCATAGCCTAGCAGGTGCAGAAGCCCGTGGACAATGAGGTGGGTGGCATGGTCGGCGACCGCAATCCCTTTCTCCGCCGCCTCGCGTGCGACGACGCCGTCGGCAAGAACGATGTCGCCGAGCAGGACCTCGCCGTCGTCCGAATTGGCGAGCGAGGCCAGCAGATCGGGCTGGACCATCGGGAAGGACAGCACGTTGGTCGGCTTGTCCTTGCCGCGGTACTGGCGATTGAG
>JADCGM010000045.1 GCA_020249025.1 Alphaproteobacteria bacterium | reverse complement strand
GGGGTGCAGCGGAAGATCACCTTGGCCTTGGAACGCCACGAGTGCGGGTAGCTGTGCTTGTAGTCCGTGCTAGCGGCGAGCAGTGCGCCCGCCTCGCGCAGATCGGTGCAGATCGGGCCGTCGGGGGCGTTGAGCTTCGGCGCGATCACCGACCCCTGCCCGCCCATCCACGCCCAGTCGGCGCGGTAGCGGCCATCGTTCTCGACCGCGAACACCGGATCGATGCCGTGCGCCTTGCACAGGTGGAAGTCGTCCTCGCCATGGTCCGGCGCCATGTGCACGAGCCCGGTGCCGCTGTCGGTGGTGACGAAGTCGCCGGGCAGCAGTGGACGCGGCGTCGCGAAGAAGCCGCCGAGGTGGTGCATCGGGTGGCGGGCGATGGTGCCGGCGAGCTGGTTGCCCGTCCATGTCGCGACTTCGCCGCCGAGTTCGATTCCGCGGGCGCGCATCTGCGCGGCCAGCGCCAGCGCGCTCAGGACCTTGCGGCTATCGGGAAGCGGGAACAGTCCGTACTCGACCTCCGGCCCATAGGCGATCGCCTGGTTGACCGGGATGGTCCACGGAGTCGTCGTCCAGATGACGGCGTGTGCACCGACCAGCTCGGGGATCGGCGACTCCACGATCTCGAACGCCACGTCGATCTGGGTCGAGGTGATGTCCTCATATTCGACCTCGGCCTCGGCGAGCGCGGTCTTCTCGACAGGGCTCCACATCACCGGCTTGGCGCCGCGGTAGATCTGGCCGCTCTCGGCGAACTTCAGCAACTCCTCGACGATGGTCGCCTCGGCGTCGAAGTCCATCGTGAGATAGGGCTTGTCCCAGTTGCCCAGCACGCCCAGCCGCTTGATCTGCTCGCGCTGGGTGTCGACCCAATGCTGCGCATAGGCGCGGCACTCGGCGCGGAATTCGGGGAGCGGAACCTCGTCCTTGTTCTTCTTCTTGGCGCGATACTGCTCCTCGACCTTCCACTCGATGGGAAGGCCGTGGCAGTCCCAGCCGGGAACATAGGGCGCGTCCTTGCCGAGCAGCGTCTGCGTCCGGCACACCGCATCCTTCAGGATGTGGTTGAGCGCATGGCCGATGTGCATGTCGCCGTTGGCGTAGGGCGGGCCGTCGTGGAGGATGAACTTCTCCCGCCCGGCACGTGCGGCGCGGGTCTTGGCGTAAAGGTCCTGCTCCAGCCACCGCGCCAGAATCGCAGGCTCCTTCTGCGGCAGGCCGGCCTTCATCGGAAAGTCGGTCTTCGGCAGGAAGACGGTGGAGCGATAGTCTTTTTCGGGCGCGTCGGTCATGGCCGGAGGCGTGTAGCGGGCCGCACGCGCGGCGTCGAGAGGATCAGCCCTTCAGTAGCGCCCGCGCCGCGTCGCAGTCCTTCGCGATCTGCGCCTTCAAGGCCGCCAGCCCGTCGAGCTTCCATTCGGGGCGGATGAAACCGTGCAATTCAACGCCGACGGTCTGTCCGTAGAGATCGCCCGACCAGTCGAAAAGGTAGGTCTCGAGCAGCTCCTTGGGCGGATCGAACATCGGGCGGATGCCGAGATTGGCGACGCCGTCGACACGTCTGCCATCGGCCATCGCCATCCGCACCGCATAGACGCCGTAAGCCGGGCGCAGATACGGCCCGAGCGCCACATTCGCGGTCGGGAAATCGATGGTGCGGCCGCGCTTGTCGCCATGTTCGACGACGCCTTCGATGGTGAAGGGCCGCGTCAGCAGCCGCGCCGCACCCGCCGGGTCGCCGGCCTGCAGCAGCGAACGGATGCGGGTGGAGGAGACGACCTCCCCTGCCCCGGTCACCGCCTCGACCGTCTCGGCCGAAAAGCCGTGCGCTGGCCCCTCGCTCGCCAGCAGCGCGGTCGTACCCCCGCGGCCCTTGCCGAAGGTGAAGTCCTCGCCGGTCACCACGCCGGCGACGCCGAGGCGGTCGCGCAGCCAGACCGACAGGAACTCGGCCGCGGTCACCTGCGCGAAGGCGGCGTCGAAGCTCAGCACGATGGCGGCGTCCATCCCGAACGCCTCGAACAGCCGCAGCCGCTGGGCGACCGTCGTCAGCGCGAAGGGCGGCGCATCGGGGCGGAACAGCCGCGACGGGTGCGGATCGAAGGTGACGACGAGCGCCGGCCGGCCTTCGGCGCGCGCCCGGTCGCGGGCGCGGCCGACCACGGCCTGATGGCCGAGGTGGAAGCCGTCGAAGTTGCCGAGCGCCGCGATGCCGCCGCGAACGCGCTCCGGCAGCGGCCCGGTCCCGTCGAAAAGCTGCATGCCGTCCCCCGCGACGACGCCTCAGGCGTCCGCGTCGAGATTGAGGCCGCGGCGGCCGTCGTGGATGGTGCCCGAGGGTGCCGCCGGGCGCGGTCCGTCGGCAGGCTCCATCTCCTGAAGCTTGCCCTCCCATTTGGCGACGACCGCGGTCGCGACCGCATTGCCGACGACGTTGGTCGCGCTGCGCCCCATGTCGAGGAACTGGTCGACGCCGAGGATCAGCAGCAGGCCCGCCTCGGGGATGCCGAACTGGGTGAGCGTCAGCGCGATGACGACAAGGCTCGCCCGCGGCACCGCCGCCATGCCCTTCGAGGTG
>JADCGM010000044.1 GCA_020249025.1 Alphaproteobacteria bacterium | reverse complement strand
GGACGAGCGTGTCGCCGTCGGTGTGCGCGGGGGCGACATGGACGGCGCGGATGGTCTGGCCGTTGAGGTGCAGCGTCACCGCGTCGGCGAAGGTGACGACAGGCAGCGCCGCCTTCGGGCTCGGCGGGACGCGCGTGTTCATCGCCCCGATGAACTGTTCGGTCGACATCCGGACGCGGACATTGTCGTGCGCGACGATGACCGCACCGGCGCTGCCGAGGTTCTCGTTCCCGCCGGTATGATCGCCATGCCAGTGGGTGTTGATGACGAAGCGCACCGGCTGCGGGCCGATCGCCTTCACCGCATCGAGGATCTTCGGGGTCAGCGGCGCATATTGGTCGTCGATGAGGAAGGCGCCGTCCGGGCCGACCGAGACGCCGATGTTGCCGCCCTGGCCGAACAGCACATGGACGCCGGGCGCGACCTGTTCGGTGCGGATGACGACCTTGGAGAAATCCTGCCCTTGCGCCAGCACGGGCGCGGCCAGCAGCGCGAGGCTTCCGAAAAGGACGGCGCGGCGGTTCATGGGCGGGTCTCCGGTTCGTCCGGCTCGAGCCGGAGGTTGGCGAGGCGGCCGTCGGGCAGAAGCCGGGCGACGACACGCATGGGACGCGACCGCAACTGCGCCTCGAGCGCGGGCGCCGAGGCTTCGGACACCCAGAGCCGACCATAGACCGCCAGCGGCACCGCGTCGCCCCCGATTTCAGCGGCATAGACGGTCTGCAGGCGGCTGGCGGCGGGATTGACCCGCGCCGGGCAGGCGGCGTCCGTCGCGACGACGCGGATGCTGCGCCCGCCATCCTCGAGGCAGAGCGCGCAGCGCGCGGTGGCGCAGAGCGCCGGTTCGCCGGTCACCGTCCAGCGGTAGCGGAAGGCGATGAAGCGGCCGCGCAGCGGATCGCGCGGGTCCGCGCCCTCGACCGGGATGCGCCATTCCGTCGCCTCGCGCTGGCCCCATTGGCCGGCGGCGATCCCGGCGACCGTGCCCGCGACGGGCAGCAGCAGCGCCAGCGCGAGGGCGAGGCGGGTGCGGGTCATCGTGCGCCCCTCGCCATGATCCGCCGCCAGCCGGCGGCCAGCCCCAGCAGCAGCAGGCCGCCGAGGATGAGGCCGAGCCCGGTCGAGGCGAGATCGTAGAAGAGTTCGAGGTAGACGATGAAAAGCCGCAGCGCGAGCGCCGCCACCGCCAGCCCGAACAGCGCCCGCCAGCGGTGGGCGGCGGCGGCGCGGGCGATCAGCCCCCACAGCGCGAAATAGCTGAGCACGCCGGCAAAGCGCGCCGCCGGATTGTCGCCGTGCGGCACGGCGAGCGTGACCGCCACCGCCGCGAGGCCAGCGAGCAGAACGGTGCGCAGGACCGCGCCGTCCGCCCCGCCCAAGCGCCCGGCGCGGTGCGCGGCCCACAGCGTGACGGCGGCGGCGAGCGGCAGCCGGACGAGCGCGCCGCGCACCTCGTCCGCGGTCCAGGCCTGCGCCCAGAGCAGATGCGCCAGACTGGCGCCGCCGAGGATCAGGGCAAGGCCGGCGTGCCGCAGCTCGCGTGCGAAGGGCTCGCGGTCGGGGTCCGTCAGCAACAGCGACAACGCGACGAGCGCGGGCGGCAGCGCGAGGCGGAGATTGTCGGCGAGCAGGCCGCTGCGCGGCCCCGCGCCGTCGCCATAGCTGATCGCCAGCACCGCCAGCAGGCCGGCGAGCGCGAGCGCGGTGAGCCGGGTGCGGCCGGCGAGAAGCAGCGCCGGGGCCATCAGCACCGCGCAGACGGCGAGCGCCTCCCACAGCGGTCCGGTCTGCTGATAGATCTGCGCATGAAGCGCGATCCCTGCGAGGGTGAGCGCGCCGAGGCCGAACAGCGCCCCCTCGCCGAGCCAGAGCCGGCCGTCGCGCAGCCCGCGCCACGCTGCAGCCGCAGCGCCGAGCATCGCAGCGAGATGGACGCCGAGCTTCACGGCGTCGGGAATCCGGTCCCAGTTGGCGGCGACGGTGAGCACCGCGCCGAGCGCCAGCGCCAGCAGGCCGAGCCCGGCCGCCGCCCACAGCGCCACCGGCCGCGCCGCCGCGGCCTCGTGCGCGGCGATGGCGTCGGCGGTCGCCGCGTCGATGAGGCCTGCCGCACGCCAGGCCGCGAGCTTGCGCTCCAGACTCATGCCGCCGCTTATGGGGGATTGGCGCGGGCGGCGCAAAGCCGGGCTGTCCGCACCGGCTCGCCAAGCCCGGAATCCGCGCCTAAGATGTCCGGACAACTTGGCCGGGAGAGGGCATGGCGGGGGCGAACTATCCACCGGCGCGGACGGCCTGGTTCCTCGTGGCGATGCTGACCATCGCCTATGTTTTCAGCTACATCGACCGCTATGTGCTGGGGCTGCTGATCGATCCGATCAAGGCCGATCTCGGGCTCACCGACGAGGAGATCGGCTGGCTGATGGGGCCGGCCTTCGCGGTCTTCTACGCCACGATGGGCCTGCCGCTCGGCTGGCTCGTCGACCGCACCAACCGCACCCGGCTGATCGCGGCGGGCGTCGCGCTGTGGTCGCTGGCGACCGCCGCCTCGGGGCTCGCGCGCTCGTTCGGAGCGCTGTTCGCGGCGCGGATGACGGTCGGGGTGGGCGAGGCGGTGCTGAGCCCGGCCGCCTTCTCGATCATCGCCGACAGCTTCCCGCCCGAAAAGCGCGGCCGCCCGATCGCGGTCTATTCGATGGCGATCGCGGTCGGATCGGGCATCGCCTCGCTGATGGTGGCGGCGACCCTCGCCTGGGCGGAAGGCGCGCGGCTGGCGCTGCCCGGCGTCGGCGAACTGGCGCCGTGGCAGGCGACCTTCATGGCGGTCGGGCTGCCGGGGCTGGTGGTGGCCCTCGGCTTCCTCGCGCTGCGCGAGCCGCTGCGCCAGCAGAGCGTCGCGGCCGATCCGGCGCTGACCGGCAACGGCGTCGGCGATGCTCTGCGCTATGTCGGCGGGCGCTGGGCGACCTTCCTGCTGTTCGTGCTGCCGGTCTGTTCGATGACGACCGTCGCCTACAGCCACGGCTTCCTCGCCCCCGTGTTCGAGCGCACCTGGGGGATGCCGCCCAAAAGCTATGCCGCGATCAACGGGATGATGACGCTGGCGATCGGCCCGGCGACCTATCTCGCCTGCGGCTGGCTGTCGGACCGGCTGACCGCCGCCGGCCGCCGCGACGCGCCGTTCCGCATCCTGTTGACGGCGAGCGCGATCCTGATCCCGAGCGCGGCGCTGGCGCCGATGATGCCGTCGCCGACGCTCGCCTTCGTGATGCTCGGCATCGTCGCGGTGGGCATCGGCGGGGTGAGCGCGGTCGGGCCGACGGCGCTGCTGACGATCACGCCCGGCGCGATCCGCGGGCAGGTGGTGGCGCTCTACTACATGGCGATCAGCCTCACCGGTCTGCTGCTCGGGCCGACGACGGTCGGCGCGCTGTCGACGCGCGTGTTCGGCGAAGGCGAGATCCGGCAGGCGGTGGCGGCGGTGCCGCTGCTCTACGGCGTCGTCCCGCTGCTGCTCGCGCCGGTGGCGCTGCGGCTCTACCGGGCGCAGATGGCGCGGCTGAGCGCGGCATGAGCGTCGATACCGAGGTTCTCATCGTCGGGGCCGGCCCGGTCGGGTTGGTGGCGGCGGCGCGACTGCATGTGTTGGGGATCGACTGCCTCGTCATCGAGGCGGAGGCCGAGCCGTCGGACGATCTGCGCGCCTCGACTTTCCATCCGCCGACGCTCGAGATGCTCGACGAACTGGGGCTGGCCAAGGGGCTGATCGCGGCGGGGCTTGTCAGCCCGACCTGGCAGATCCGCATGCACGAAACGGGCGAGCGCGCGCTGTTCGATCTCGCGGTGCTGGCGGCCGACACCCGCTATCCGTTTCGCCTGCAGTGCGAGCAGCGGATTCTCTGCGCCCAGGCGGAAGCCGCGCTCGCCGGCAAGATCGAGGTACGGCGCGGGGTGGCGGTCGCCGACGTAACGCAGGACGAGGATGCCGCGACGGTGCGGCTGGCGGACGGCACGTCGCTGCGCGCGCGCTACGTCATCGGCGCGGACGGGGCGAAGAGCGCGGTCCGCGGCGCGATCGGCTTCGCGCTCGACGGGCAGACCTATCCCGAGACGACGATCCTCGCGACGACGCGCTTCCCTTTCCACGACCACATCGAGGGGCTGTCGAACGTCAATTACTGCTGGTCGCGGCAGGGGACGTTCAGCCTGCTGCGCCTGCCCGATCTGTGGCGGTGCAGCCTTTACGCCGACGCCGACGAGACGGTCGAGCAGGCGCTGTCGCCCGCCGCCATCGAGACCAAGCTGCAGCGCATCGTGCCGCGCGCCGAGCCCTATCCGGTCGACGAGATCCGGCCCTACCGCATCCACCAGCGCATCGTCGCCGACTACCGGCGCGGGCGGGTGCTGCTGGCGGGCGACGCCGCGCATCTCAATTCGCCGTCGGGCGGCATGGGAATGAACGGCGGGATCCACGACGCGGTGAACCTGACGGCGAAGCTCGCCGCGGTGCTGGGCGGGACGGACGACCGCCTGCTCGATCTCTACACCCGCCAGCGCCAGCCGGTGGCGAAGGAGCAGATCCTTGCGCAGGCGCACCGCAACCGCACGCGCATGCAGGAGCGCGACCCCGACAAGCGTCGCGCCGAGCTGGCCCAACTGCAGGCGGTCGCCGCCGATCCGGTGCAGGCGCGCGCCCATCTGCTCAAATCCTCGATGATCGAGGGCCTGCGCCACGCGGAGACGATTGCATGAGCCGCTTTGGAATTCTCACCCCGATGGCCAACGGCACCGTCGAGGACGAGCTGCGCCACCTGCTGCCGCGCTCCTATGCGGTGGCGCGGCTGGTCAGCCCGTCGGACGATTCGGCGACGCGGCTGATCGACTATGCCGAGCAGGCGGACCGTACGATCGCGCAGTTCGGCGGCATGCCGCTCGCCGCCATCGGCTTTGCCTGCACCGCCTCCTCCTATCTCATCGGGGCGACGCGCGAGGCGGAGATCGCGGCGCGCTTCGACATCCCCTTCGTCTTCGCCGCTCGCGCCATCGCCGACGAGCTGACGCGCTACGGGGCGAAGCGGATCGCGGTGATCTCGCCCTATCCGCCGGCGATCCACGAGGCGGGGCTGCGCTACTGGGCGGACGCCGGGTTCGAGGTCATCGACACCGCGCGGGTCGACATCGGCTCGGCCGACACCCGGCGCATCTATGATCTCGGCGGCGGCGAGGCGGTGCCGCTCGTGGCCGCTGCGCGCGGCGCGGGCCCCGATGTGGTGCTGCTGTCGGGGACGGGGATGCCGACACGGGCGCTGCTCGATCCCGACGCGGCGCTGCCGGTGATCTCGTCCAACTATTGCCTTGCACAGGCGCTGCTGCGGCTTCCGGCCTGACCGCCGGCGGCGGCTCAGAGGCTGATCGCGGTCTCCAGAAGCGGCTCGGCGGCCGAACGGGCGATGACGACCCGGTGGACGCCGGGCTCGAGCTTCCAGCCATGCGTGGCCGGATCTCGGTAGCGTAGATCGTCGAGCGGGACCGTCATCCGCACCACCCCCGTCTCGCCGGGCGCAAGCGTCACGCGGGCGAAGGCCTTCAGCGACTTGGCCGCGCGTGGCTGCACCGTGCCGGGAAAGCCGATGAAGCAGAGCACGACCTCGTCGGCCGTCATGGCGCCGTCGTTGCGGACCGCAACCGAGACCTCGATCGCGGTCGAGGCGCGGCGGGCGCTGAGCGCACGATAGCCGAAGCGCGCGTAAGTCAGGCCGTGGCCAAAGGCGTAGCGCGGGGCGAGCCGCTCGGCCTCGAACTTGGCGTAGCCGTGCCAATAGCCGTAGTCGATGCGCGCGGCGTCGCGGTCGAAGAAGGGGTAGTCCGCCGGATCGCGCGCCACGGTGAACGGTAGCCGGCCCGAGGGGCTGACATCGCCGAACAGCAGCCGGGCGAGCGCCGTCCCGCCCGCCATGCCGGCGTAGAAGCTCTGGAGGATGGCGTTGGCCTGCGAACGCCACGCCTCCACCAGCACCGCCGACCCGGCGACGATGACGACGATCACCGGCTTGCCGCTGGCGGCGGCGGCATCGATCAGCGCGATCTGGTCGGCGCGCAGCCCGAGATCGAGGCGGTCGCCGCCGATGGCGCGGCGGCCCGCGCCGTCCTGGCCGAGCGTCAGGTCGCCGGGGATAAACTCGCCCTCGTCCTCGGCGGTATAGCCGGCGACGACGATGGCGACGTCGGCCGCCGCCGCAGCGGCGCGCGCGGCGGCGAGATCGTCCTCGTCGCCGGTCAGCACCCGGCCATCGCCGAGCCGCGCGACGATGCCGTCGAGCGCGGTGACGACGTGCGGCGCGCGCACCCGGCTGGAGCCGTTGTCCCCGGTGTTGGCGAGCCGCGCCAGCCGGCCGAGCACCGCGACCTTGGCCGTGCGCTCCGGATCGAGCGGCAGCACGCCGTCGTTCTCGAGCAGGACCGTCGCCTTCTCCGCCGCCTCGCAGGCGAGCGCTACATGGGCGTTGCAGGCGACGAGTCCGATCGGATAGTCGGGCAGCGGGTCCTCGGCGCAGGCGAAGCGGTAGAGGGTGCGCAGGATGCGGCGGCAGGCGGTGTCGATGACCGCGGGTTCGAGATGCCCGGCCTCGACCGCAGCGACGAGCTTGTCGCCCCAGACGCGCGGCTCGGGATTCTCGACATCGAGCCCGGCGGCGGCGCCATAAGGCTGATAGACGCCCATCACCCAGTCCGAATGGACGAAGCCGCCGAAGCCCCAGTCGCCGCGCAGGATGTCGGTCAGCAGCTCGCGGTGCTGGCCGCAGTATTCCCCGTTCATGCGGTTGTAGGCGCTCATCACCGAGGCGACCCCGGCGTCGAGGCAGGTCTTGAAGTGCGGCAGATAGATTTCGTGGAGCGTGCGCTCGTCGATGCGCACGTCGACGGTGAAGCGGGCATTCTCCATCGAGTTGAGCGCGAAATGCTTCACGGTCGCGCAGACGTTGTGGGTCTGGAGACCGACCCCGAGCGCCGCCCCCATCGCGCCCAGATGATGCGGGTCCTCGCCATAGGTTTCCTGCGCGCGGCCCCAGGCCGGGTGGCGCAGCAGGTTGATGCAGACCGCGCCCGACAGATTGCAGTCCTGCGCGCGGATCTCGAGGCTCATCGCCTCGCCGATGCGGCGTTCGAGATCGGTGTCGAAGGTCGCGCCGCGGGCCATCGTGCAGGGAAAGGCGGTCGACTGGCCGCGCGCGACGCCGCGCGGACCGTCGGTGAACCAGAAGCAAGGCACGCCCAGCCGCTCGATCCCGCCGCCAGCGCGATAGGGCCGCGCGCCCCAGACACGGTTGTCCTCCTTGTAGGCGGCGAAGAAGCCCTTTCCGGACATCATCCCGACCTTCTCGGCGAGCGTGGCCTCGGCGAGGATGGCGTCGATGCGCGCCTCGATCTCGGCGGGGGAGAGGCCTTTGACGGGGGCGAAGTCGTTGGTCATGGCCGCCGTGGTGCCATGGACGCGGGCGTCAGGCCAAGAGGCGGACGAGCGCGCCGACTGCGGCGACGGCGATCACAGTGAAGACGATCCGCCGCCAGACGGCCTCCGCGATCAAGCCGAAGTAGCGCGCGCCGAGCTTGTTGCTCACCATCAGCGCCGGAAAGGCGAGGAGCGCCAGCGCCGCGGTCGGCAGATCGAGCCGCCCGCGCAGCAGCGCGACGAGCGCGACGATGACCGCGTTCCAGCCGAAGACGACGATCATCGCATTGCGCGAGATCGCCGGCTTCACGTCGCGGCGGACGAAATGATGGATGATCGGCGGGCCCGGCATCGCCGCGAAGCCGCCGAGAAAGCCGGCGAGCAGGCCGGTCCGCGCGGCGGCGACCTCGCCGGGCGGGAGCGCCGGCGGCCGCGGCACCGCCAGCGCCACCGCACCGGCGACGGCGACGAGCGCGACGAGTAGCCGCGCCAGATCGGGCGGCGTGAACGACAGCGCGATCTGGCCAAG
Source organism: Alphaproteobacteria bacterium (assembly GCA_020249025.1). Lineage (GTDB taxonomy): Bacteria > Pseudomonadota > Alphaproteobacteria > Sphingomonadales > Sphingomonadaceae > JADCGM01. Next base: position 1,049 of record JADCGM010000044.1, on the reverse strand, counting down.
CGGCGCGGTCAGTGCGCCGGTGATGATGATGGTGCGGGTGAGCTTCGGATCGACCTCCTTGCGCGCCGCCGGATAGCCGAGCGGCGCGGTCAGCAGCGCCATCAGCACCCCGAACAGCACCGCGCGCTCGGGGGCGATGACCTGGCTGATCAGCGGCACGAGGATGAGCGCGAGCCCGAAGCCGGTCAGCCCGCGGATGAAGCCCGCGACAAGCACGCCGGCGCAGATCGCGACGAGCGCCAGCGGCGTGACGCCGAGCCATTCGAACATGCGCGCCCCCTCTGCGCGGGCGAGCCGCTAGAGCCCGGCCGCGAAGTCCCGCAGCATCTGCTTGGCGATCACCAGCTGCAGGATCTGCGTGGTGCCTTCGTAGATGCGGTAGATGCGCGCGTCACGGAAGAAGCGCTCGGCCTCATATTCGGCGAGATAGCCGGCGCCGCCGTGGATCTGGACGCAGCGATCCGCGACGCGACCGCACATCTCCGACGCGAACATCTTGGCGGCCGCCGCCTTGGTCAGGATCTTCTCGCCGGCATCCGCGCGGCGGGTGGCGTCGGCGATCATGCATTCGGCGGCGTAGATTTCCGCCTCGCTGTCGGCGAGCATCGCCTGGATGAGCTGGAAGTTGGCGATCGGCTCGCCGAACGCCTTGCGCTCGGTGGCGTAGCGCACGGCGGTATCGAGCATGCGCCGCGCATAGCCTGTGGCGGCGGCGGCGACCGAAAGGCGGCCGTTGTCGAGGCTCTGCATCGCGGTCTGGAAGCCGCGTCCCTCCTCGCCGCCCAGCAGCGCGTCGCCGTCGACATGGACATCGTCGAGGATGATGTCGGCGATGTGGCTACCGGACTGGCCCATCTTCTTGTCGGACTTGCCGGTGCTGACGCCGGCGGCGTCCATCGGCACGAGGAAGGCGCTGACATGCGCGTTCTTGGGCAGCGCCTCCTTGGAGGTCCGCGCCATGATCAGGCCGACCTTCGCGAACGGCGAGTTGGTGATGTAGCGCTTGGTGCCGTTGAGCACATAGCCATTGCCCGAGCGCACCGCGGTCG
>JADCGM010000043.1 GCA_020249025.1 Alphaproteobacteria bacterium | reverse complement strand
GACGAACAGGAAGATCGCGCCGGCCGTGGTCCGCATCGCCGCCGGGGCCACGCCCTGCACCGCCGCCAGCACCGGCCCGAGCCAGGCGAGGCCGAGCGCTTGCGGCAGCAGGAAGAAGACATAGCCGACCCACAGGCTGTCGGCGGTGACGCCGATCGCATAGCAGGGCACCGCGAGCAGGAACGCGATGGCGGGCACGCGGGCGTAGGCCGCCTTCGACGCCGCGCCCAGCCGGTCGCCGAGCGCGCCGCCCGCCCAGATGCCGAGCACCCCTCCCAGCAGCACGATCGAGCCGTAGAACAGCGACACCTCGACGAGCGAGAGCCCATAGGTGCGCCCGAAGAAGCTCGGCAACCAGAAGATGAGGCCATAGCCGACGATCGACGAGCAGCCCGCCCCGAAGGACAGCAGCCAGAAGCCCGGCTTGGCGCCGAGCGTGCGCAGCACGTCGCCAAGCGAGGGCGCGGCAGCATCCGCAGGGCGCGGTGGATCGAACCGCCCGCGCGGCGGCTCCTTGACGGTCAGGCGGAAGATCGGCGCGAGCGCGACACCGGCCAGACCCACGACGATGAAGGCGGTACGCCAGTCGACCGTCGCCGCGATCCAGCCGCCGAGCATGATGCCGGCCGCCGACCCGAGCGGAATGCCGAAGGAATAGACGCCGAGCGCGCGGGCGCGCTCCTCGGGCGGGAAATAGTCGGCGATCAGCGAATAGGCCGGGGCGACGCCGCCCGCCTCGCCGACGCCGACGCCCATCCGCGCGAGGAACAGCTGCCAGAAGCTGGTCGCCAGCCCGCACAGCGCGGTGAAGCCGCTCCACAGCGTCAGCGCCACCGTCATGATCCAGGTGCGGCTCTTGCGGTCGGCGAGCAGGCCGATGGGAACGCCGAGCGCGGTATAGAACAGCGCGAAGGCGAGGCCGCCCATCAGCCCGAGCTGGGTGTCGCTTAAGCCCAGCTCGGCCTTGATCGGCCCGGCGAGGATGCCGACGATCTGCCGGTCGATGAAGTTGAACGCATAGACCAGCACCAGCATCGCCAGCACATAGGCCCGGGTTCCACGGCTCTCGGTCATGGCGCGTTCCCTTTGCGGCGCTGGCGGCGGTTCGAACCTCACCTCACCCTGACCCTCTCCATCAAGGAGAGGGGACGGCAACTTGGGGGCTTGGTTCTGAGGCTTCTGATCTGGCCCAGCCGTCTGGGTCTCCCTCTCCTCGATGGAGAGGGTCAGGGTGAGGTGAGGCCGGGGCCGGCATCACCGGCTCCGAACCCGCCTCACCCCCGGTTCCGCGATGCGGTCGGCCTCAGAACTTCACGCCGACCGAGGCGAAGATCTGGCGCGGGTTGCCGTAGAAGGCGGTCAGCACGCCCTCGCGGCCCAGCGTCGGGATCGGGTTGCCGGTCGCCGGGTTGCGGATGAGGTTGCCGGTCGCCGGATCGGTCTGCAGGAAGTTGTAGCCCGACACGATGTACTTCTTGTCGGCGAGGTTCTTCCCATAGAGCCCGACCGTCCACTTGTCGTCGTCCGAGCGCCAGACAAGGCTGGCGTCGTAGAGCGAGTAGGCGGCCTGATCGAGCGGCGAGCGCGTCTCGAACTGGCTCGTCTTCGAACGGAACGAGGTGCCGAACGTCGCCGACAGCATGCCCTCGTTGACCGGGAAGTTGGCGGTGAGCGAGTTGCTCAGGGTGTACTTCGGCGTGTTCTGGATCACGCGCTGCGCCGAAACGTCGGTGCCGGTGGCGCCGATGAAGCGGGTATACCGCGCATCGAGATAGCCGAACGACCAGTTCGCGGTGATGAACGAGCCCTCACCCGCGAAGCCGTCGAAGCCGCGGGCGCTGCCCTCCCACTCGATGCCGTCCATCTTCGCCTTGCCGGCGTTGGTGGTGATGCCGATGAAGGTCGGCACGCCGCCGATGACGATGCCCTGCGAGCCCGGGATCTGCACGTCGGTGTAGTCGGCGTGGAACAGCGCGATGTTGGAGGTCAGCGTGCGGTCGAAGAACTGCGCCTTCCAGCCGATCTCGTAGCTGTCGACCTTTTCCGGATCGAACGACATGAATTCGAAGATGTCGGCCTGATCGACGGTGCCGTTGCCGTTGAAGTCGCGGGCCGCGGTGGTCAGGCCGCGCGGATCGAAGCCGCCGCCCTTGAAGCCCTTCGAATAGCTTCCGTACAGCGTGTGGTCGTCGGTCGGCTTGTAGGCGACCGAGGCGCGCGGCGTGAACTGCTTGAAGGTCTTCTCGCCGGTGAAGTTGGACGTCGTCGCCAGCACCAGCGGGGTGGTGCCGCCGAGCTCGACCGACGGACCGTTGAGCAGGTTGCGGCGCAGCACCGTCGCCTCGCGCTTGTCCGACGTCCAGCGGCCGCCGACCGACAGCGAGAGCTGGTCGGTGAAGTCGTAGGTGAAGTCGCCGAAGAAGCTGTAGGTCTTGGTGTCGACGTCGCCGAAGGTCGAGGCGGTGAGGCCGTTGAGGCCGACCGTCGTGCCGAGGATGACGTCG
>JADCGM010000421.1 GCA_020249025.1 Alphaproteobacteria bacterium | reverse complement strand
CTCTTGTCGACGGTGATGCGCTCCAGCGTGGCGATGCGCGCCTTGAGATCGGCGACCTCGCGGCGCAGCTGCTCGTTCTCGCGGTTGTCGACGAGGACGGGCTCGTAGCCCTCGCCGCGCTTGCCGCGGTAGCGGATGCCGTTCTTGGCGGCGTAGATCCGGCCGAAGGTGACGATCGCGACGATCGCGATCACCATGATTGCCCAGCTCTCCATGCGACTGCTCCTGTGGTCCGGATCGGTCAGTTGGTCTTTTCGTCGCGCAGCCGCTCGATCTCGCTCGAGAGGCGCGCCGGCGCGTCGGTGGCGATGCGCTCGAGCGTGGCGATGCGGTCCTTGAGCTGCGCCATCTCGCGCTTCATGCGGTCGTTTTCGGCGGCGAGGCCGGCGTCGGCCTTGGGCCCCCCGTGGCGGACGCGGGCGGTGATCACCCGGCCGAGCACGACGATCGCCACGATCAGAACCACCATCTCGAACGGATTCATGTCTCTGCTCCCTTCGAACCCTTACGCGGGGACGGGCCTAATTCACCTTGTCGCCGCGCAGCGCGTCGATCTCGCTGGCGAGACGCGCCGGCTGGTCGGTGGCGATGCGCTCCAGAACCGCCATGCGATCCTTGAGGCTCGACAGCTCGGCGCGGAGCTGGGCGTTCTCGGTCGACAGCATGCGCAACCGCTCGGTGGTTTCGGTGGTGGCGACCGGGTGGATCGCCTTGCCCCAGCTGTTCTCCAGCGGATAGCCGTGCTTGACGCGCAGCCAGGTGGTGAACACCCAGCCGGCGATTCCTGCGAGCCCGACGATCGCGAGCACCGGCGCGAGCTGCTGGATGATGATGGCCTTTTCCATGTCAGTTCCCCTGTTGGGCGGCCGCGCCTAGCGCAGCGCCTCGATGTCCTTGGCGACCCGGACGCCCGGATCGGTGGCGATGCGCTCCAGCACCGCGATGCGCTCCTCGAGCCGCACCACCGCGCTTTTCAGCGAGGCGTTCTCGGCCGAGAGCAGCTCCTGCTGGCGCATCAGCGCCGGCTCGGTCTTCTCGGTCGTGCCGCTCCATTCGTTCTCGAGCGGATAGCCGTGCTTGGCACGGATCCAGCTCGTGGCGATCCAGCCGATCGTGCTCATCGCGATGATCGCGAGGACGAATTCGGGTCCGGCGAAATCCATGTCCTTGTGCCTCCCTGTTGGCGTCGGGGCCTGCGCCTAGCGCAGCGCCTCGATCTGCTGCGCGATGCGCTGGCCGGGGTCGGTGGCGATGCGTTCTAGCACCGCGATCCGCTCCTCCAGCCGCAGCTGCGCAGCCTTCAGCTTCTCGTTCTCGGCGGCGAGCATGTCGAAGCGCTTGTCGTCGAGCTTCAGCACCGGGTTGCCGTTGTCGTCCTCCAGCGGATAGCCGTGGCGGGCGCGGACCCAGTTGTTGAACATCCAGCCGATCACCCCGAGCGCGCCGAGCATGATGCCGCCGAGCGGGATGAAGGCGAAAAGGGCGTCTTCGGACACGGGGCGGTTCCTTACCGGAGCTTTTCGATCTCGGCCGCGAGGCCGCGATTGCTGGTGGTGACGTAGGTCTCGATGTCGCGCAGGCGGCGGTCGATGTCGCGGAACGACGAGTTCACGTCGCGGATGCTGCGGGTCGGCGCGGCGCGGGTGCGCTGCCAGAACAGCTTCGTCTCGGCGTCCTCGTCATAGAGCGCATAGGGCTTGTTCTCGGCCAGCCAGGCGATCACGAAGTAGGCGACGATCAGGAAGCCGCCGCCGAACACGGTGCCGAGCACGGTGGCGACACGGATCCAGAGCGGATCGAAGCCGGTGTAGTCGGCGATGCCGGCGCAAACGCCCAGGAACTTCGCCTCGCGCTTGTCGAGGTAGAACTTAGTGCGACGAGCGGACATGGGGCAGCTCCTTGGTTTCGGCCGGGGCCGACAGCGAACGCTCGCGCCAGCCGGGGTTCTCTGCGGTCATGATGCGCTCGATCGAGTTGAGACGGTCGTCGAGGCGGCGGGCGGTCTCGTGAAGGGTGTCGAGCAGGCGCTCGTCTTCCATCGACAGGCCGCGGGCGCGCTTCCACTGCGTGGTGTAGTGCAGGATCAGCCAGGGCAGGCCCAGGAACAGGATCGCGACGACGAAGATTGGGACCAGTTCGTCGGCCATAGCTTAGGCCTCCTTGGACGCGATGCGGGCCTTCAGGGCCTCGAGCTCGGCGTCGACCTCGTCGTTGGTGCGCAGGTCGGCGATCTCGTCGGCGAGGCTCTTGGTCTGGCCGAGTTCGAACACCTCGGCGCGGCCCTCGGCGAGATCGACGCGGCGCTCCATGAGGTCGAACTTGGCGAAGGCCTCGTCGACGCGCGGGCCGGCATAGACGTTGCGCATGCGGGCGCGGTTGTTGGCGGTCTCGAGGCGGCTCAGCACCGCGTTCTGGCGGGCGCGGGCCTCGCGCAGCTTGGCCTCGAGCTTCTGGATGTCGATCTCGTGAGCGGCGAGCGCATCGTCGAGGACGCGAACCTCCTCGGACAGCTGCAGCGCGGTCTGGCCCATCTTCGACTTCTCGACGAGGGCTGCCTTGGCGAGATCCTCGCGGCCCTTGGACAGCGCGAGCTCGGCCTTCTCCTGCCAGCCTTGCTGCGCGAGTTCGATCTTGGCGATCGACCGGCGCATCTCCTTCTGGTCGGCGATGATACGCGCCGCCGAGGCCCGGACTTCGACCAGCGTCTCCTCCATCTCGAGGATGATCATGCGGATGGTCTTCGCCGGGTCCTCGGCGCGATCGAGAAGATCGGTCACGTTGGCGGCGATGATGTCGCGGGTTCGGGAGAAGATGCCCATGATGTCGATGCTCCTGGAAAAGGGGTGGGGCCGGAGCGGGAGGGGAGACCGCTCCGGCCCGGGGCCGGCGTCAGGCGGAGGGGGCGCCCGCCGGCGAAGTGATCGATGCGACCTGCACCGGGGCGATGGCGACCGCCGGACCGGTGGCGGCGACGAGCACCACCGAAGCGAACAGCGCGGCGCCGAGACCGCCCGCAACGACGCGCTGGAGGTTGGTCTTCGAGAAAGGCGCGAACATTGTCATCTCCTGTGGCCCAAGGCCGGTTTCCGATCCGCCGGGGCGACCATCGCCCGGGCTTGTCCGATGTTCTGCAACCGCCGTGCCAACTGTTCTGGCCCGACTTAAGTGCATGATTTTGCGATGGTCATTCACAGAGTCGGGAAAAACTCATTCAGGAGGCGTTCATTCCGTTGCGAAGTTTCGGCGAATTTCGCTAAGCTTTGGGAATGCAGAAGGGACAAACCCTTGTCGGCCAGTCCGGCGCCTTCCTCGATGCGGTCGAGCGCGCCTCGGCGGCGGCGCAGCTGACCCGCCCCGTGCTCGTCATCGGCGAGCGCGGCACCGGCAAGGAGCTGATCGCCGAACGCCTCCACCACCTGTCCCAGCGCTGGGACGGCCCGCTGGTCACGCTCAACTGCGCGGCGCTGCCCGAGACCCTCATCGACGCCGAGCTGTTCGGCTATGAATCCGGCGCGTTCACCGGCGCTCAGAAGCCTCGCGCCGGACGCTTCGAGGAGGCCGACGGCGGCACGCTGTTCCTCGACGAGATCG
>JADCGM010000420.1 GCA_020249025.1 Alphaproteobacteria bacterium | reverse complement strand
TGCCCGCTGCTTCGGCGCGAGGAAGAGAGGACGATCCATGAAGAAGCTTGCTGTTCTGGCGATGGCCACGATCGCGATCGCGATGCCGGCCGCAGCCAAGGAAGTGACGGTCCAGATGCTGAACAAGGGCGCCGCCGGCGCCATGGTGTTCGAACCCGCGATGGTGAAGATCGCGCCGGGCGACACCGTGAAGTTCGTGCCGACCAACCCCAGCCATCAGGCCGAGGCGATCCCGACGATGTGGGTCGCGGGCGTGCAGCAGTACAAGGGCAAAATGAACCAGGCAGTGTCGATGAAGTTCGACAAGCCGGGCGTCTACGGCATCAAGTGCCTGCCGCATTTCGCGATGGGCATGATCGCGCTGGTGCAGGTCGGCACCGCGTCGCCGAACCTCGCGGCCGCCAAGGCGGCGGTCGACAAGCTCGCCCCGCTCGCCAAGAAGCGGATGGCGCCGCTGATCGCTTCGGCGAAGTAAGCCCCTGCGCACGTCCGGCGTGGCGGTCTAGCCACGCCGGACTGCGCCGACTAAGCTTTCCCCCGACCGGGGGAGGCTTTCTGAATGACTTACGTACTCGACGACCAGCAGACCGCGGCCCAGACCTGGTTCCGCACGCTGCGCGACTCGATCTGCGCCGAGTTCGAGGCGATCGAGCGCGAGGCCGGTTCCGACGCCAGCTTCGTCCGCAAGGCCTGGGATCGCCCCGACCCGAGCGGCGAGCCCGGCGGCGGCGGGGTGATGTCGCAGATGACCGGCAAGGTCTTCGAAAAGGTCGGCGTCAACATCTCGACCGTCCACGGCACCTTCGAGCCCGAATTCGCCAAGTCGATCAACGGCGCCGCCGAGGACCCCCGGTTCTTCGCGACCGGGATCAGCCTTGTCGCGCACATGGCCAATCCGCACGTCCCCGCCGTTCACATGAACACCCGCTTCCTCGTCACGACGAAGCGTTGGTTCGGCGGCGGCGCCGATCTCAACCCGCCGCTGCCGCGCGCCGAGGACACCGCCGATTTCAAGGCGCGGCTGAAGCAGGCCTGCGACGCGCACGGCGCGGACTATTGGGACCGCTATTCGGCGTGGTGCGACGAGTATTTCTGGATCAAGCATCGGGGCGTCTCGCGCGGCGTCGGCGGCATCTTCTACGACCATCTCGACAGCGGCGACTGGGCGAAGGACTTCACCTTCACGCAGGACGTCGGCCGCGCCTTCCTCGACGTCTACCCCAAGCTCGTCCGCCGGCGGATGAACGAGGCGTGGACCGAGGAGGACCGCATGGCGCAGCTGCGCTATCGCGGCCTCTACGCCGAGTTCAACCTCGTCTGGGACCGCGGCACCATCTTCGGCCTGAAGACCGGCGGCAACATCGAGGCGATCCTCATGAGCCTGCCGCCGCTCGCCGCCTGGGCCTGAGGTCACTAGGCCCTTTCACTAGGTGCGCGTCCGGTCCGGCGCGCGTTTACTCGGCGGCGTCAAAGGGAGCGCCGCCATGGATTTCGACCTGCCAGCCGATCTCGCCGCCTATCTCGCCGAGCTCGACGCCTTCATCGAGGCCGAGATCAAGCCGCTCGAACGGGCCGACGACAATATCCGCTTCTTCGACCACCGCCGCGAATATGCGCGCACCGATTTCGAGAAGGGCGGCCTGCCCCGCCACGATTGGGAGCAGCTGCTGCGCGAAGCCACCCGCCGCGCCGACCGCGCCGGCCACTGGCGCTTTTCCGCGCCCGCCAAATGGGGCGGCAAGGACGGCTCCAACCTGTGGATGGCGGTCATCCGCGAGCATTTCGCGGCGAAGGGCCTGGGCCTCCACAACGATCTCCAGAACGAGCATTCGATCGTCGGCAACTTCCCCTTCGTCGCGATGTTCGAGCATTTCGGCACGCCCGAACAGCAGGAAGAGTTCATCCGTGGCGGCTTCGAGGGCAAGCGCCGCGTCGCCTTCGGCCTGACCGAGCCCGACCACGGCTCGGACGCGACCCATATGGAGACGCGCGCGGTGCCCGAAACCCGCGACGGCGTGCCCGGCTGGCGCATCGACGGGCGCAAGATGTGGATTACCGGCATGCATGTCGCGACCCACTGCGCCACCTTCGCGCGCACGAGCGGCGAGGACGGCAGCGCGCGCGGCATCTCCTGCTTCCTCGTGCCCAATCCGTCGCCGGGCCTCGAGATCGAGGAGTATCTCTGGACCTTCAACATGCCGACGGACCACCCGCGGCTCAGCTTCACCGACGTCTGGGTGCCGGAGACGGCGCTGCTCGGGCCGCTCGATGGCGGCCTCGCCATCGCCCAGAGCTTCGTCCACCAGAACCGCATCCGCCAGGCGGCCTCGTCGCTGGGAGCGGCGGTCTATTGCATCAACGAAGGCGTCCAGTACGCCCGCGACCGCAAGCCGTTCGGCGAGGAGCTGGCGCGCAATCAGGGCATCCAGTTCCCGCTCGTCGAGCTGGCGACGCAGGCGGAAATGTTGCGGCTGCTGATCCGCAAGACGGCGTGGGAGATGGACCGCATGCCGCACAAGGCGATCGAGCGCGAACTCTCCGACAAGGTCAGCATGTGCAATTACTGGGCGAACCGGCTCGTCTGCGAGGCCGCCGACCGGGCGATGCAGGTCCATGGCGGCATCGGCTATTCGCGCCACAAGCCCTTCGAACACATCTACCGCCACCACCGCCGCTACCGCATCACCGAGGGCGCGGAGGAGATCCAGATGCGGAAAGTGGCGGCCTACCTCTTCGGCTACATGGGGCCGAAGAAGCGATAGAGTTCCTCCCCTCCCCAACGGGGAGGGGCCGGGGGAGGGGGC
>JADCGM010000042.1 GCA_020249025.1 Alphaproteobacteria bacterium | reverse complement strand
GGCCCGCAAGCCCAGCGTCTCAACCGCGCGGCCGAGCTCGGCGACGGCATCGTCGATGCCGCTCGTCGGGATCTTGGCGGCGCCGACGAACCGCTCGGGATCGGCCGAGCAGAGTTCGGCGAGCCAGTCGTTGTAGGCGCGGGCGCAGGCGGCCTTGAAGGCGTCGTCCTCGGATGCGTCGATGAGGTCCCAGACCTCGCCCACGGCGTAGAGCACCTCGCCCGAGACCTGATCGCGCTCCTGCACCCAGCGGCGGCCGTCGGCGGTCGCGAGCCAGGCGATGTCGGAGCGGCCGAGCGGACCGGTCGCGCCGGGCACGCTGGCGTCGAGCGCGAGCGGGGCGGTGCGGCGGTCACCGACCTGCCAGACGAGGCCACCGTCGGTCTGGACGAGCTTCGGAGCCAAAGCGGCCATCGCGGCGGGCAGGCGCTTTTCCCAGAGATCGGGCGCTTCGATGACGCCCGAGGCGGCGGAGAACATGCTGGCGAGCGCCATGTCAGGCCGCCTTCCGGAGGTCGGCGCCGGCGCTGGCGGCAGGCAACTCGTAGGGGATCTTGTAGAGATCGGCGACGGTGCGCCACATCATCCGCTCGCATTCCTCCGGGGGAACGCCGCCAGCCTGAAGCTGGGCATGCGCGAGCTCGACGTCGATCGGCCAGTTCGAGACCGAGTGCGGGAAGTCGCACATCCACATCATGCGATCGACGCCGATGGTGTAGCGGTTGTTCACGCCGAACTGGTCGATGAGGAACGTCGTATAGATGTTCCGCATGAAATAGTCCGACGGCAGCAGGTCGAGCTTCACGCCCATCTGCTTGCCGAGGCGGCGGTAGGTCGCGTCGAAGCGGTCGAGATAATAGGGCACCCAGCCCGACTGCACCTCGGCCCCGACGAACTGGAGCTTCGGGAAGCGGTCGAAGACGCCGGCGAGGATGAGCTTCTCGCAAACCACCGGGAAGGAGCCGGAGGCGATGATCTTCCGGAGGTCGAAGCCGCCCTTGGTGAAGGTGGCGATGGCGTTCGCCGGCACGCGGATCGACAGGTGGAGCGAGATCGGCTTGCCGATCTCCTCGGCCACCGCCCAGAAGCGGTCGTCCTCGGGCGAGGGGTCGGTCAAGGAGCCGGACGGATAGCTTTCGAGCGCCACGCCCTTCATGTCGAGATCGATAAGGCAGCGCTTCAGCTCGCGGATGGCGTCGTCGACGCCGGTGGTCGGGATAATGCCGATCGGGAACATCCGCGACGGATCGTAGCTGCAGAACTCCGTCATCCAGTCGTTGTAGGCGCGGAAGCAGTGGTAGATCAGCTCGGGGTCGGGCCCGGCCTTGATCGCGCCCCAGACGCCCGGGCCGTTGTAGAAGAATTCGCCGTCGAGATTGTCCTCGATCTGCTCCTGGACGCGCGCCTTGGGGTCGAAGGAGCCTTGGAGGATGTCCTCGAAGCGGACGCCGCGCTGCAGCCCGTCCTTCAGCTCGCCGAAGCGCGCCTTGTAATTGGCGCGGTCGAAGCGCTTGGTAGCGCGGTGATGGACGGCGGCGGCGCCGAAGGGGACGGGATTGTCCACGCCTTCCATGCGCCAGGCCTGGCCGCCGTTGTCGAGCTCGATGATGTGCGGCGCGCGATCGCGGAACTTGGCCGGCACGCGCGTCACGAACAGCTCGGCCGGCTCGTTGACATGGCTGTCGGCGGAAATGGCACGGTAGACCGTCATGGCATCCTCCCAACGCCGGCCCGTCTGCTGCGGTGATCCCGGCGAGTCGGATTAGGCCAGCGGGGCGCGGCGGGGTCAATATGAAAAATGACCCGTTGGATACTTTTGGCGCCTCCCTTCCTGCAAGGGAAGGATATCTAGCTCAGCGGCGTGAGCGCCACTTCGATGAAGCCGTCGGCTTCGCGGGCCGGGTAGGTGGTGATGGGTTCGTAGGCGGGGGGGCCGAAGGGCATGCCGGTCTTGAGGCTGAAGCGGGCGCCGTGGATCGGGCAGACGATCGAGCATTTCTTCATGCGGCCGCCGAGCAGGCCTTCGTTGTCGTGGGTGCAGCGGTTCTCGAAGGCGAACAGCTTTCCTTCCGAGCGGGCGACGACGATGCCCTTGCCCTCGATGCGGACAAGGCGCTGCTGATCCTCGCCGAGATCGGCGTCGCGGATGTCGGTGCGGTGGAAGTCGGTCATGCGGCGCTTTCGTCGGCGAGGAGGGCGGTGAGGCCGTCGCGGCGCAGGCGGGCGAGCAGCGCCGTCCACGGCGCCTGCGCCTCGGGGCGGACGATGCCGCGGATGAGCATGAGCAGCGCCGCGGCCTGCCGGTCGCGCGATTCGGCATGACCGATCCAGCCGCGGCACCAGTCGTGGACGAGCGCATATTTGAGGCGGGCGAGATCGTCGATGACCTCGTCGGCATCGACCCCGTCGACGAGCGCGCCTTGCGCCGCCAGCGCTTCGATCACCGGGCGGTGGCGGGCGACGGCGGCGGCGTGGATGGCGGCCCAGATGTCGCGGTCGACGCCGGGGGCGTGATAGAGCGCCATCATCGCCGCCACATAGTCGCGGATCGCCTCGGCGCGGATGGTCGGCTCGATGAAGCGTTCGAGCGCCCACAGCGGGCTGCCCGGCGGGTGGCGGAGCTGCTGGCCGGCGCTGCGTTCCTCCGAATATTCGGCGATCGCGGCGGCGATGAAATGCTCCTTGCTACGGAAGGCGTTGTAGATGGTGCGCTTGGCGACGTCGGCGCGGCGCGCGACCTCGGCCATCGAGAAGGCCTCGAACCCGACCTCGGCGACATGCGCGCGCGCCAGTTCGAGCAGGCGGTGCCGCCGCTCGCGCATCGCGTCGCTGGCGTAGGTCGCCGGCCGCCCTTTCGGTTTGCGATCCCCCGTGTCCATGGGCCAAGCGTTATCGGGATCGCGCCACATCGCCTAGAGGCCCCCGTCAAAGCCCTGAGGTCAGATGGCCGCCGTCGACGGCGATGACGCTGCCGGTCATGAAGCGCGACGCGTCAGAGGCGAGAAGAAGCAGCGGGCCGTCGAGATCGGGGAGGTCGCCGAGCCGCCGCATCGGCACGCGCTTGATGAGCGCCGCGCCGGCGTCCGTCTCGAAGAAGGCGCTGTTGATCTCGGTGCCGAAATAGCCGGGCGCCAGTGCGTTCACGCGGATGCCGAAGCGGGCGAGCTCGAGCGCGAGTTGCTTGGTCATCTGGACGAGCCCGGCCTTGGCGATGGCGTAGGGGGCGACGCCGCTGCCTTGGCGAAGACCAAGGATCGAGGCGATGTTGACGATGGAGCCGCCGGTCCCGCGCGCGCGCATGCCGCGCCCGACCTCGGTCGCCATGAAAAACGCGCCCTTGAGGTTGGTATCGACGACGAAGTCCCAGTCGTCGGGGGTCTGGTCGAGCGCCGGCCCGCCGGTGCCGACGCCGGCGTTGTTGACGAGGATGTCGGCTGGCGCGGCCGCGGCGAAGGCGCGGACCGAGTCGAGGTCGCGGACATCGAGCGGGTGCGCGGCGACGTCTCCGCCCGCATCGCGTATCTCAGATCGGAAGAGCG